>JAFGTN010000577.1 GCA_016934075.1 Pirellulales bacterium | reverse complement strand
TGCCGATCTATGTCGATCCGATGTCGCGGAAGACTCGGCTGTGGGGTACGCTTGGCGTTCGCCTGGCCCATCTCGAAGCGAGCTATGCACGCAGCCCGAAGATCCGCCCCAAAGACCAATCCGGCAACTGGCAAGATGTCAGAGCTCGCCAACTGGGAGATAGCCACTTCGTAATCCCGGTAGACGAATTCGCCGAATTCGAGATCGATACGAAAGATATCCCCACGCGAGAAGAATTCCGCAAAGTGTGCGATAAGCACAAAACCAAAGAGAAAATCATAAAAGCGTTGTCCGCGCATTGACCTTTTCGCGATTTCGTACTTTCGTGTTTTCGTGATGAAATATCTATTAGATCCTGATTATGATTTCGCTTGTCAGCTTCTGCATTGAAACTCTCCCCAACCTCACCAAAGAGATACAAAAATGAACTCAATACGTTTCGGCTTGTCACTGTTTTACTTCCTGAGTTTATTGTTTTCAACAGATCAGGGAAATGAGCGAACGAACGCGCCGAACAACTCTTGTCGCGTACTCTGAGAACCATCGACCGTCACCACAACCACCCAAGGCTTCATACGGTCCTCGACCTTCAGCTTCACCAGTACCTTCGCGGGCCGGTTCTCGACCAGATCAATTCGATCGACCGGATCGGCAAGCGTCGCATTGAAAACGCGGTATTGGATACTGTGCGAGCCGCTTCCCTCGATCGTTAGCTCGCCGGCCGCCGACGAATTTACCTCGTCGGACGCCGTCACGCGGACCGCAAGCTTGATCGCCGCCGCGTTCCCATCAGCCGTGTTGGCCGGCGGTAAAGGCTCGTAGGCCATCAACCACAGGAAACGTTCCGTTGGCGCCGTCCAAATCTCCTTAAAGCAAGCGTAGTTGGAGTCCGGCCAGTAGGGCTCGTCGTTCCGCATCGAATCCATGCCCACCGGCAACGCACCAACCACGTTTTTGAGGCAATAGGCGAACAAGGGGGGATAGTCGTAGCCTTCGCCGTACATCAAGCTTTGGCAAAACGGATTACCGCCGAAAACCCATTGCAACTGACGGGCCACGAGCTGTTCGCCGTCGCGGTCGCCCCTCAGTCGCGACGCGGCAGCCAAGGCCAGCGTGGCCGAAAGATGCGCGTTCGTGTTGCCGTGGAAAGTCCGGTCGCGCCAAATCGGGAAGATTCGCAAAACGCGATTGTCGCCCAAGTGCGTGCCGTCCTCCCATTGCCGCAGCATCGCCTCGCGCTGCTTCTGGTCGCCAATCTGCGTGATTTCATCCTTGCGCCAAATGGAGTTGGGCATCAACTCATAGGGCGCGGTGATGCGGCTGCCCCGTTTGAGGAAGAACTCGGAGTGTATCAACGCGGCCGAATACCATTGGATCCACTGGTCATGGTCGGGGAACGTCTCGCACAAAGCGTTCAGTGCCAACAGCGGCGATTCCTCGAATGCCGCGTGATAATCATGTGAGGCAGCGCCACGGCTGGTATGGGTGTAGAAAAATCCGGTTAAGGGGACGGCATCAGTCAATCCCTGCTCCTGGCATTGTATCACCAACCGGCCGAGTTCCACCGCTCGGTCGCCAAAGGCCGCTTCACCAGTCGCCCGACAGAGTTGAACGGCCGCCAGGGCGCCCCAGGCCGCCTCGAGGCATGAAGAACTGGACCAATCGCTACGCGACTGGATGGCCGCTTTCCAATCCGCGCGTGCCGCAACCAGGCAACGCTCGGCCAACTTCGGCCGCTCCTTTCGCAGCACATCGACCGCCAAGGCCTCGACGGCCGCCGACAGGAAGTTCTCCCAAGGCACGTTCTGTGCCGGTGTGATCACGTCGTCGTTGGTGCCCAACTTGTTGTCCGTGTAAAGCCGCATCGTGCTCCACGTCATTCGATGCCCGTCGGCAAACTGCGTCTTCAGCAGCCAGTCGAGGCCCCACAACGCCTCGTCCAGCGTACGATCATACAAGGCCTGATCGCGGCCTTTCAACTCGCGCCGCTGGATCAGTTCCAGCATGGCATAAACTGCCATGGCCGTGCGCCAAGTGCCTTGCGACAGGTCGCCCGCATCGTGCCAGCCGCCGTTGATGATCTTTTTAACGTCCTTGTAGCTGCCCTGCCAATCCTGATGGCAAACACGATGGATGCCCGGCACGTCATAACCGCAACGCTCGCAGAAGAAGAAGTTCAGCGCCTTGTACGCGGGCCGACGCCAAACGTCCTCGGCAATCCGTAGCGCCTGGCTTTTCAAGTTGCCCGTTCGCAGAACGTACTCTCCCGGCGATTGCAATTCCGAAAAATCGAGAACGCGGAAGGTTCCGCGCGGCGTGGTAATCGACTCGATGGGCTTCTCGATCGCAACCGTTTTCCGGTCGGCCGAAACGACCTCGAACCGTTCACCCGCCCCATCGCCCGCCAGAGCGACCTTGCGGTCGCCGGGCCGATAACCTACGTGGTTGAATGCGATCCGGCCGGGAGCGACGGCCCAACCCTCGAACGGTTCGGCGTCGACTCGCTGCAACTCGATCTGGTCGATGTCATAGGTCACGATGCCTCTGTCCTCCGGATCATGGCCGCGCAGCAAAAGCCCCACGGACATCGACGCAACCTTGTCGCGAGGCAGATTGGGGATTTCCCAAACCACATGGTTCCACTCGCCCGGTCGCAAATCATGAACGACGTGCCAGGGAAAGGGCGAGGTTGCATTGTCGGGAAGGCCTTGGCAGTCCAAGGCCAGTGTTAACGAATGCGTTTTAATCGAGTTTGGATGAACGTAAATCCACATCGACAAGCGATTGAAAGCCGACCAGTCCTGCGGCCCGTCGAAGCATAGTATGATACTGGTCCAACCGCCTTGGTCACCGACGAACGAACCCTGGTCGTTGCGATTCCGTTTCAGATGCCCCTCGTCGCGCATGGGCGTGCGAAACCGCAACGAACGCCGCCCGTCCCTGGCCCGTTCCTCCGTGTAGCTCATCTTGCCGATCCCATTACTCGACCACTTGGCCGGCTGTTCCATGTTGTCGATCAGACGCGAGTCGTAGACCTTCTTGGCCAGCGCGCGGTGATAGAGCGAGTTTCCGGTCGACTCACTCAGAGGAAACGGCGGCAACGACTCGGCGGCCGACGCCACGGCGGCAAGAAACCCAAGAACGAACACAAGACATGTGCGATGCAGCATAGCAATTCTTCTCACAAAGGCAGGATAGGCGGGACAACAAAACGTTGCATCTGGGCGTCTCCCTGACACCCGGCGTGAACACAACGCCCATTTTATCCGGTTTTCGTGAGCAACACAACAAGAACATGGCACGGTTGGACTTTTGCGATCGCTTTCATTAGGATAATGGTTGTTTGTACCCGTCATCTTCAGATCTGGACGCACAATCCGGGATCTATTGGGTGCAAATTCATTTCCACATGCCTTAGTTGTCAGATCATACAACTTTCATTCACCCCATTGCATAAGAAGTACCTCAATGAATTTCTTTCCTCGACTTGTGCTGCTCGGTTGCGTTATCCTTATCCTTGCGTCGTTTGCCCTCTCACATTCTGCGGTGGCTGACGAAGGTGATCGCAGACCGGGTAAAGACACGACGACAGTACCGGCCCCGTTCGATCCCGCAAAGGTGCGAAACGTTCGAGACTTTGGGGCCCGGGGGGACGGCCTTGCGGACGATACCGAGGCCATCCAGGCCGCCATCGGACCGGGAACAGGGATCACATATTTTCCTTCCGGAACCTATGTGGTGAGCCGCGAACTGAAGGTCTGGAGCGAGTACGGCCGCGCCCATCTGGTGGGGGATTATTCTGGCAAGCGTCCGGTACTGCTACTGAAGGCCAAAACAGCCGGTTTTGGTGATCCCGCGAAACCGGCGTACGTGGTACGGTTCTATGAGCACGGTCCACCCAAAATCAAGACCGCGTGGTGCGACACGTTCGGCTCCCAGTTTGAGGGCATCGATATCACCATGCAAAAGGACAATCCCGGGTCCATCGGCATCTTCCACGCCGGGGCCCAGAACAGCTTCATCCGCAATTGTGATATCACGATGGATGGAAACCTGGCGGGTATTTCCTGGCTGCCGGGCGACAGCGTCAACGAGAATATCGTCATTACCGGCGGGCGAGTGGGCATTCAGCATTCGGAAGGCCAGTGGCCGGCAACGTTGAAAGGATGCACGTTTAAGAACCAGACAGTGGCCGCCGTCGATGCCTATCAATGTGGATTGGTTTTTCAGGGTTGTCTTTTTGACGGCTGCGAAACGGGGATTCGCGTCCCACGTGGCACGGGATTTCCTTATCCGGCGGCACGTCTATACCTGGAAGATTGCATCTTCACGAACATCAGGGGCGGTAAGACCATAATTGGCAGCAACGCCTCCCGTTTTGATTGGTTGCTGGCTATGAAGAACGTGTATTTCAAGGACGTTCCATCGATCGTTCACTGGTCCGACTCCTCCGCGGCGCATATCGCGGGCCAGCCCACGGGCTGGTGCCGCGCCGACGACATTTCCCACGGCGCCCGTTGGGAAAACGGAATCAAGACGGCATCGAACGGATCGAATATCCGCCGGGTGACCGCCAATGTTGCCGCGCCGCAGTTTGTTCCGGACGATTTTGTCGACCGGATCCCGAAAAAACCCGAGTGTCTCAACGTGAAGACCGAGTTCGGCGCCCACGGCAATGGAGTGGATGATGATACACTTCACATCCGCAATGCCATCGACAAGGCCGGAGATAAACCCATCTGGTTTCCCATCGGCGTCTATAAAGTCACCGATACCATCCAGTTGAAAAAAGACACAAAGCTGATCGGGGAGCATAGCACCCTGACGGAGATCAAACTGGTTCCCGCCGTCGGCGACAAAAGTTTTGACGATCCGGCCCATCCCAAACCGCTTATCGATACGGTGGATGATGCCGCGGGTTCGGCGGTTTTTGCCCATTTCGGGTCATTCTTGTACAAAGATGACCCGGCCACCGCCGCAACCGTGGAGTTCAACGGCCTGGTCGGCATCCGCTGGCGCGTAGGGCGAAATTCCATTATCGACGATATCCATAGCTTCAACGTGGCCTATGGAGGTGAACGTCAAACGGGGTTTGCCCCCGTGGTGGTGACCGGTAAGGGCGGGGGATGCCTTCGGAATCTCTGCTGCCCATGGGTGAATTGCTCGGGGCCCGGACAACTGGTGATCGAGGGAACTTCCGAGCCCCTTAACCTGTTCGGAATGAGTTTTGAACATTGCCGGGGGAAGCCGGAGGTGTTCATTGACAACTCAAAGCATGTCACCTTCTGGCAATTACAGTCCGAAGACGGCATCAGCATCATTGACGCCCGCAATTCGGAAAACCTTGCGTTTAAGAGCGTACACTACAACCAGCCCGACGTCCTCCCCCTGGCCATGCAGTTTACGAATTGCACCGGAGTAGAGATCTTTTGTTACTGGCATAATTGGAACAAGTGTTTCAGCGATGCGGTGCATTATCAACTGAATGGGAAGAAGACAGTAACCGCGGAATCCGGAATATCGGTTTATCGATGGAAAAGTGCAGAAGGACTCTAACGCCGCCGGAATAAGCACAAGATCGGTATTCGCTTGGTATGCCAACGTTGAAACCAGTATAAACAGGACGCAACAGCAGTTTCGGTACATGTTCATCATCTTCTTCAAGTTTGTCGTAGATCATGAAATACTAACCCGAAGCGCAAGCGAAGGGAGTAGCAGCGTTTACCCTAAGTTCTTCCCTTCGCTTGCGCTTCGGGTTAGTAATAATCTGGGGTACAGCGACGGCGCGCATCGGGAACGAACTCTACACAATTTTGTTTTTTGGGCACAGGCGGACACTTTCTCACAGTATGCCGCTACGTGGAGCGTAGCGCCATGCGAACCAATGTCGGTGCAAAAAAGCTTTTAAAGAGACTTTTAAGGAGTCCTGAAATCGCTTTCGGCTTGAAAATCGTACACGCTACTTTTTCGCGGAATTCTTCGTAGCGTCCTGCGAACTGCTCGGTGCTTGGAAGGGATTATGGGCTTTGTACAACTCCAATCGCCGCTGGTGTTCCGCAATTAACTTCTCTTGCTTTGTGGAACGAGCCATGGCGAGCACTTTCTTGGCAATATCGACCGACTCGTCGAATTTACCACCAGCCGCGTATGCCGCGGCCAGAGTCGCCATGGGAACAGGCTGCTCGAACTTGGTTAGTTCACAGGCCCGACGAGCCAGGCGGATGGATTGCTGGGCATCGCGGAAACGCGGATCTTCATGGGTGGCCTTCAGCCAGGCAAGACTGTTGAGAAGCACGGGCCAGTCGGGCTTCAATTGCAGGGCTCGGTTCCAGCAGTCAACGGCCTTGTCTAGGTCTTTTCGCCGCGCGTGGGCAATTCCCAGCCCATTAAGCAAGAGAGGCTGATCGGGCTGGATTTCCAACGCCTTCTGGAAATGGTCGATCGCTCCGTCCAACTCGTTTTTCTCCAGCAGCGCATTGGCCAGGTTCCCATGGGCCTTGGCCATCTTGGGATCGATAGCCACGGCCTTCTTGAAATATTCGATTGCCTCGTCCAACTTCCCGTTCCGCGCCAGGACGGCTCCCAGGTTGACATGCAGTCCGGCATTGGCGGGCTCCGCCTCCAGGGTCTTCTTGAAGTGTGCGATCGCTTCCTCGGTTTTGCCTTGTCGCAGAAGTTCCATCCCCTCTCGTTCGGCTGTGCCCGACGATTCTTGCCCCAGCTCCGCGGCTTTCTTGAAATGCAATTCGGCTTCTTCGTTTTGGCCCAGTTTGAGAAGCGCATTGCCCAGATTTTTATGCGCCTCGCCAATTTCCACTATGCTAATTCCGGATTCACCCGTTGCGGCTGTTAACGCTAACGCCTGCTTGAAGTGTTTTACCGCGTCTTGATACTTGCCTTGCCGATAGAAGGCAACTCCCAGACTCTGGTGCGTGATCGCTTCTTCACTTCCAAGTTGCAACGCTATTTCGCAGTGTTTGATCGCCTCGTCGATCTTGCCTTCCTTAACTAGCGCGTATCCGAGTTGAGAGTGGACCTTGGATTTTTCGCAGCCGAGTTCGATGGCCTTCCTGAGATGTAAGATCGCACCGGACATATCGTTCTTTGCAATAGCGATTTCCCCCAGGGCTGCGTCGAGGTTGGGATGGTTCGGCCGCTCGGATAGAATTTTTTTGCACAGTTTGTCCGCTTTTTCAAAATCTTTGAGGTTAAGCCACATATTCATGGCAACATCCATGTTGTGGAAAGCGATCACGTCTTTAGGATCATCTTTATTCGGATCGAATCCGAAATCATTCGTATTGTCAGGTTTGATACTAGTTCCGCCGCCGATGTACCCGAGAGACTCCAGCCGCCTTCGTGCTTCTGCATCCAGTTCCAAACCGGTCTCGGCCGTGCCATGGCTGCCCTGTTCTTTGAGGAAATCCTGCAAGACAGCATTCAAACCTTGCGCCTCTTGTGGGTACTTGCCTACAACATTGGTCGATTCATCCGGATCCTCGATCAAATCGTACAGCTCCGGACGCGTGGTCTGAATATACTTCCAGCGGTCGGTCACCACACCTAGCAAGGAACAAGCGTTGTACTTTGTCGGAAGAAAGCTCTCGCAGTACAACTTTGCATCCCCAGGCGGAAGCTCGTTGCCAAGCAAGCTGGCCGACAAATCCCTACCCTGCATCTGCGCGGGAGGATCCATGCCCAGAAAACCGCAAACAGTGGGAAAAATGTCTGTCAGACCAACCAGCTCTTTGATCCTTTTGGGACCGTTTCGGCCCGTCGGCTTGATAATCAAGGGTACTTTGAGCGCGCCTTGGTAAATGAAGTAAGCATGGGTTTTCTCTCCATGTTCTCCCAGCATTTCTCCGTGATCGGCGGTGATAATAACCAAGGTGTTCTCATAAACTCCAAGGTCCTTCAATTTCTTGATCACCTGCCCGATACAATGGTCGGCATAGGCAATCTCACCGGCGTAAGGGCTGGCCGCGAATTTCGACGCGAAGGGTTCCGGCGGTTCATAATTCGCATGAGGATCATAGTAATGCAAGAAGAGAAAAAACGGGGCGCGATGATGCTCATCCAGCCATATAACTGCATGGCGACTGACTTCGCCCCCTTTCCGCTCGGAGATTCCCACTGCGGTCTTGAATGTCTTGTCGAAGCTGTCGCTATAAGAGTCGAATCCCTGGTCGAGACCGAACTGCGAGTCCAACACGAAGGCGCTAATGACGGCACCGGTGCAAAACCCATTCCGCCCCAGTATTTCCGCCAAGGTCACGTTAGATGGGCCCAATTGGTAGCCCTTGTTGTCGTGCACACCGTGAAAGAGCGGAGTTGTGCCCGTCAGCATGGTGCTGTGGGCAGGCAGTGTCAGTGGTACCGGGCTGACCACGTTCTCAAAAAGAACACTTTCCGAAGCGAGAGCATCTATATTCGGAGTAGTCTGTAGGTCATACCCGTAGCAACTCAGATGATCGGCCCGGCATGTGTCGATGCTGATCAGCACGACACCGCGCACCTCGATGGCTGGCCGTTGTAACGACCGAAAGAACCAGAATCCCGCAGCAACTATTATCAAGAGTACCACCACCAGCGGAATTATGAAACGCTTCGGAGAGCTTGTTCGGCGTTCAGCCTTCTGGTCACGATTTGTTTTCCGGTTACGATTGCCGCGAGCCGATCTTTCAGTCATATACTAATCTCCGGCTTTTCAAGTCCCTATTTGTTTTTTGCACTATTCTGGCTTACAGAGACAGTTGCCGCGCAATATGGCTTAGAGGCTTTATACAATTCCAAACGTCGCATGGCCTCGGCAATTGCCTTGTCTTGTTCCGAGGAACTGGATCCCGAGGAACGAGACAGATCGAGCGCTTTCTCGGCTATTACGACCGACTCGTCGAATTTGCCGCCGGCGGCATAAGCAGCGGCCAGAGTCGCCAATGGATCCGGCTGCTTGAAGCCGGTAAGTTCACACGCTCGTCGAGCCAAGCGGATCGCTTCATCCGGGTTGCGGACGTGGGTGTCTTCGTGGGTTGCTTCCAGCCAGGCAAGACTGTTCATGGCTCTTGGCCAGTTGGGCTTCAATTCAAGTGCCCGGCGCCAGCATTTCACAACTTGTTCAGTCCGCCCGTGCCGCAAATAGATCTCGCCCAGTCCGTAAAGTATCATGGGCTGTTCTGGCCGGATCTGTAGCGACATCCGGTAATGCTCGATCGCTTCATTGCTCTTTCCCAAGGCGGCGAGTACGAACCCGAGTTTAGCATGGGTTTCAGAGTGGTTCGGTTGCAGTTTGGCGGCATTTTTCAAGTGCAACTCCGCGGCGGGCAAATCATCCCTGGCGGCGGCTATATCCGCCATGGCTATGCTAAGGTAGTAGTAGTCCGGCCGTTGGGCGAGCAGTTTTTGACATAGACTTTCAGCCCGGTCATATTGTTTGGATATAATGCACCTGCCTAAGAGAGTGCTCGCCTGATGGAATTCTATCAGATCTTTAGGATCATCCCTGTTCGGATCGAAGCCGAAATCGTTCGTCGTGCTTGATTCGGAACCGCTTCCGCCGACATATCCCAAAGACTCCAATCGTTTCCTTGCCTCGGCATCCAGCGTCAAGCTGCTATCGGCCGCAATACGACTGCTATGGCCTTTTAGCATGTTCTGCAGCGCCACGTCCAACTTATGGGCCTCTTGAGGATATTTGCTCACAAGATTATCGGACTCGCCCGGATCTTGGCTCAGGTCGTACAACTCAGGACGAGTGGTCTGGATGAACTTCCACCGATCGGTCACTACGCCTAATAAAGAACAGGCGTTGAACTTGGCGGGAAGAAAGCTCTCGCAATATAACGTTCCATCCGTAGGCGGATGTGCCGTGCCTTTCAAAACAGTCGACAAATCCCGTCCTTGCGTCTGCTGGGGTGGCTCCATGCCCAAATAACCGCAGAGCGTGGGCACGATGTCCGTCAAACCTACCAACTCTTTTACTCGCCGGGGCCTTTCCTCTCCGGGCAGTTTAAAAATCAATGGTATTTTTAGTGCGTTTTGGTACACGAAAAAACCATGGGTCTCTTCCCCGTGCTCACCCAACATCTCCCCATGGTCAGCGGTGATAACGATCAAGGTCTTGTCAAAAACATTCAAGGACTTCAATTTCTTGATCACCAGACCGATACAATGATCAGTATAGGCGATCTCACCGGCATAAGGACTGGATGAGAATCGCGCCGCGAACGGTTGTGGCGGCTCATAGTATGCGTGCGGATCGTAGTAATGCAGGAAGAGAAAAAAGGGATCGCCGTGATGTTCGTCTAACCAGTTTTCGGCATGGCGACTGACCTCGTCCGCTTTCCGTTCCGCCATCAGGCTCTTGAAGGTCTTGTCGAACTGGTCGCTGTAAGTATCGAAACCTTGATCGAGGCCGAATTGCGAATCCAGCACGAAGGCGCTGATGATCGCGCCCGTGGTAAAACCCTGCCGGCGCAGTCTTTCCGCCAATGTCACGTTAGACGCGGCCAACTTGTACTTCTCGTTATCATGCACGCCGTGATAGAGCGGTGATGTGCCGGTCAGCATCGTACCGTGGGCGGGCAGTGTCAGTGGAACCGGGGAGATCGCGTTCTCAAAAAGAACTCCCCGCGAAGCAAGGGCATCGATATTCGGAGTGGTCTGCCGGTCATACCCATAGCAACTCAGATGGTCGGCCCGGCAGGTATCGATACTGATCAGCAAAACACCGCGAACTTCACCGACGGGCTCGGGAGACAAATGGAAAAGCCAGAAACTGCCCGCGGCTATGGCCAAAACCACCACCGGCAGCAGAAGCCAAAAAGGCTTCGAAGATCTAATGTGGCTGCCGGTTTCTTGCTTGAGATCGCCACGGGTCGGACGTTTATTGCTCATATGCTTGTCTCTGCGGAAAACTACAGTTTTCACGCGGCTCGACCCACCGCCGCCATGCCGGCCAAAGATGGCCAACTACATCCCAAACTAGTAGTGGTTTGAAAGTCCGTCAAGCATGAATATTTCACATTGCCGACTGCTACTCAAGGGAGGGGGGGTGAGTCGACGCATACTGCCTATACCTGCAGTATTGCGTGTCATTGTACTATCGAGAAATCGAACTTGTTTATAACTATTTTAGCAGACATAAATCGCACCGTATATAGCCGTATATAAATGATAACCGATGTACAATAGCAGTATAAAATTAACCTGAAAATCATACCCCCCGTCAGCGTTCCACCACTCATTGTGGACGATGACACGTCTTTAAGCAGTATAAGAAGGAGTTTAACGCAGCCACGAGGATGACGACTTGACGAATTTGGGCTGACGAGAATTAACAACACCTTTGGTGCAATAGCTGCCACGCCGTCTTGCCTAATGCGAAAAAATGTGGGCGGTAACTTGACTTAAATACGCAATAGATTAGAATGAGCCATCATGTTTAGTCAAAATGCATAATGCAAGAGTTCTGTAACAACAGTGTTCGCTGTTGTGTTTATTGTTTTACGTTTTTTTGGGAGGTTTAGTATGATGAGTTGCAAACAGATCCTTTCTTCAATCGTTGCGTTGACACTTATGGCAGCGGTTGCCATGCCCGTCTTCGCGGGCACAGCCGCCGCGCCGTCGGCCATGCCAGGTTACGGCGACACGACACTCTCCTATGCCGACATGAATGTTGTCGGCAGTGATTGGGGAAGTGGCCAAGGGTATCAGATCAACGACCTTGGCGGTAATTCGTTTTCCTTTGGAAACAACAATTCGGGTGGTGAATGGGGAGCTTACTATGCTTTCGAAGTCCCATCCGGCGCTGGTGTTTCTATTTCCAGCGGTACTTGGGTGCATTCCGGCGGCGGTACAAGCTATTGGGGCGAAGCACTTATGTGGAGCGCCGACGACCTGGATGGCCCCATGACCGGGCTGAACGGCATGACCATGGCCGATTGGGAAGGCAACGTTGGCGGTTCTTGGTCGACAGCGGGTGTCACTGGTCGTTGGGACGCTTATACGGCCGGATACGACTATTTCTACCACAGCGGTGGCGCCCCGACCGACCAGTTCACGGCCGTTTGGAACTATGCTGCGAATTCCCAGCACTTCCTTGAGAATGGCACTTTGACTGACTTTTCAGGTGGAGCGACAAAATCCGGCTTCACCGCCTGGGGATCATCGCCTGGTCACCCCACCACGACGCAAAACATCTCGGCCTGGACATACACCGATGGTGGTTCGCTTGACCGTTGTATGCAGGATCCAGACGCGCCATCCACCGGTTTCCCCGCCTGGATGACGCAAAACTCCACTGGCGCTAACGCTCAAGTTGCTGTCATGATGAAAGTTGGTGGTGGAAACTACAGCTTGCTCACGGTTAATGACCTGACCATCGAGATTCGCGGAGCCGGCGATGCCAATGGCTACTCCGGTGGGGAAGCGGCATGTGACGTGTCCGACCTGGGCATCCTGGCCGCGAATTACGGCCAAGCTGGTGTCATGGACTGGGAAGATGCCGATTTCAATGGTGACGGTACTGTAGATGTCAGCGATTTGGGTATTCTCGCCGGGAATTATGGCACAGTTTACATTCCCTCGACCGCCGCGGTACCCGAACCCAGCATGCTCTGCTTGCTGGTTCTTGGCTCGTTGGCCATGATTATGATTCGTCGTCGCTAGTCGACAGATATCCAATCCTTAACGGGATTAGAGAATAATAATCTTCAGGCGGGCTCTTGTAAGAGAGCCCGCCTGTTGCTTTTCTTGTGCTGTGATCGCTGTGAATTATAGTTATTGAGAATCAGCAAGTTATTTACCGCTTGGTACAAAAATCCCCGTCCAACACTCGCCATTCTAGGATGCCGCCCGACCATCCTTCTTGGAGTTGCACTTCGAGTCGCAGTTCCGAGGTCGTGACCGGTTTGAAAGTCACGCGATTCATTTTATCCATTGCTATGCCGTATTCCGACGCGCCGGTGACTGGCATCCACTTGTCGCCGTCCCTGTATAGCAGTTTCCAGGACTGCGGAACGCGACAATGCCGCCCGATGCGGCGTTCGTCCCACCAATAGACCTCGACGGCAGATACCTTGCGGGGTTTAGGGAAGCAATACTGAACCCATTCCTTCGAACCTTTGTGATTCCACCATGTGAAGCGAGAAACCTCCTGGTCGTCCGAGCTTTTCGGAACGACACCCTCGTTCAGCGCTTCGAGCGAGTCGTGAACGTGCGAGGCCATGGCAATCGTTTGCGGATCGTCAACCAGCCAGACGCGCATTTCGACGGGCCCACGGTTGGCGTATGTATAGTAGGGAATTGCCCGAAGTTTGACGGAACGGTCTTTATTATTGCCGCAACCATATACTTCGACCTGCCCCTCGATGGCGACCACGCCACCAAGTAAATCGGCCTTGTATTCGGCCGTAAGCTTCGTTTCCGGCGGCAGGTAAATGCGGTCGAGATCCACTTCGTGGTCTACCGATTCGACGCAATAAACCAGGGGACCTCGCATGAGCGCGACTCGCCCGGCATCCGCTTTCACTGCCGGATGTGCTTTCACGCGGCGAACCGGCATGGGCATTGTAAACTCGACCCGATCGCCGGGCTTCCACATTCGGTGGAGCCGGGCATAGCCGCGCACAATCTCCGGGCTTTCTATCATCTT
>JAFGTN010000576.1 GCA_016934075.1 Pirellulales bacterium | reverse complement strand
GATCACCGACGCCTCCTTGTCTGAATTGGAAGGGCATCTGAAAGAACTGAACCACTTATGTGAGGTGATTTGCTCCGTCGGCGACAATGAAGAAGCGCGGCTAGCGCCGATGCGTGACTGGATGTGCGTGGATCTGAACTTCCACATGGCCCTGCTACGCGCGGCACGCAACCAGTCCGTAATACGAGCCCTGAGCGAGGCCAACGTGCTGACCCGCATGTTCAGCTACCGCACGGACTTGCCCACGGTTTGGAGAGATTCCAAGTTCATTGTCGCCAACTACACGGTCCATAGTAAACTATTCGAAGCGATTCAACAGCATGACGCCAAAGCCGCCAAACGAGCGATGGCCATCCACATGAAACGCGCCGAAAAAAACACACTTGCCAGATTCGACTGGCTCGAACAAGAGAGGCTTGCCGGTTCCCAACGGTCAAATGAGTTCCCCGATTCGCTTCGGCAACAAGTTCTGGAAATCGAGCGACGCAACATCAATAGGGGCGAAACTCGACCAGACTCCGCATAACAACAGTAACCGTATCTTGTCCTCGAGCTAATTAGGAGCATGTAACATGAGACTCACTTACCATGTTATAATTATAGTGTCGATCCTGCTTTCGCTGCAAAGCGTCGCAAATGCAGACGTGCAGATCTGGAACGCTGCAGATGACTTCGCCCGACCGGGAATTCCCAACGGAAATCGCGGATGGACGCAGGGCGAGGTCGACACCGGCGGTGTATTTCATGCATATACCACTTCCCAATGGCTTAATCCCGAAGAAACGATTTGTCGCTGGTATACGCTCGCTCTTCCAGACGCGCTTTGCAATGTGAGCGCCAATGATATCTACATCGACGGCGGCACACTACTGGTTGCGCCTAATACGGTAACCGTTCATCCAGGATCCGGCGGCGCGGGAACGAGCGGCTGGGACAACGACCTGCGTTGGACTGCCCCCACGGAGGGTAATTACCTGGTCGACACGCTGATGTACGGCGCTACGACAATCAATACCAACGCCATTGCTTACGTGCTGAAAAACCTCGACTACAACAGCCCGCTTGCACAGGCGGCTATTGATGGTTTTGTCAATACCGGAGGCACAACGCTGACCTACGGCGACACGCTACACCTTCTCGCCGGTGACACGCTCGATTTTGTGGTCAACATCGGAGCCGTCGAACAACCCGACAACGTGGGGATTCGAGTTACGATCACACAGGTTCCGGAGCCATCGTCCGGCATTTTGATGGTGGCCGGTCTGGTCGGCCTGATTGCCCACTTACGGCGTAAGCGAAACACTCCCCTTTGAGAGTCGATTGAAAAACACTCTTCCTGCGTAAAGACAGATAGTAATGATTATTGTCCGGAAACACGGTTTTACACTCGTCGAGTTGTTGGTTGTCATCGCGATCATCGGCATCTTGATCGCGTTGTTGCTACCGGCCGTGCAAGCTGCCCGTGAAGCGGCTCGACGGGCGCATTGCATCAACAACATGAAGCAACTCGGCGTTGCACTCTACAACTTCGAATCGCAAAATCGCCAATTTCCTCCGGGTATTGCCGCCAAAACGCGGTTTGCCTACGATTTTAAAGCAGCCGGCGCCTATGAATGGACCTACTTCATCCATTTCATCCTGCCTTTCCTGGAACAGGAAGCTTATTTCAAAGCCTTGGACGGCCCGCAATTCGATCTCCCCAATCCCTGGGGAGCGACGGAAGGACAGTGGCCGCAAATGTTGAATGCCGAAGGCCTGCAAGCACTTATCTGCCCGAGCGATACCCTGGGAGGCAACGTGACGCAGTATTTTTCTTCCGCCACGCCGCGAGTGCCGAAGAGCAACTATCTTGGTTTTTTTTCCGGCCTACGCGACGGCGAGGGATTTGCCTCTACTATCGTCGATCCTAGCCGCAGGGCCGTTTTCCGAGCAGGCGCCGGAACCACGATAGCGGAAATCATCGACGGAACCAGCAACACCATGGCCGTGGCCGAGTATCTCAAGGGGCCGGATGCATACAGTTCTCGCGGTGTGTTCTACACAAATCGCGCCGGTTGCCAGGCAATTTATGTGACGACGGGACCAAACTCATCCGCGCCCGATAACTTGCTGAACTGGCAAACATTCTGCCCTTCCGATAATAGCCAGAACATCCCCGCACAGAATTTGCCCTGCGTACCCGGCGGCGGAGATGACAACTTCGCCACTTCGCGCAGCCGGCATCCGGGCGGCGTGAATGCGCTGTTTTGCGATGGCAGCGTGCACTTCATGCGGGATGACGTCGACTCTGTAACCTGGCGGTCTCTCGGCTGGATCGCCGACGGCTTGGTCGTAACCACTGACTTCTAGAACTGCTACCACGAAGAAGAAAATTCAATATCATGAAGTATCGTCGATATCCATGTTCCGTTTGTTGTATTGCTCTGATTACAATTATGTTTGTCGCTCCTCTCACAGCGGAGCCGGTGGCGATCAACTCCACCACAGTCATCCCCTTGCACGGTTCGCAATGGATGCTGGCGCCGGATGTAAAAAATGTCGGCCGCGACGAAAAATGGTGGGAGAAGCCGACCACCAAAGCAAAGGCGGCCAAAGTGCCCGGCATTATTCAAGAAACCTTCCCCACGTACCACGGCGTTGCCTGGTATTGGCGCGAATTCACACCACCGGCAAACCCGCATGCGGGAGGCCGCTATCTGTTGCGATTCTGGCAGGTCGACTATCTGGCCG
>JAFGTN010000575.1 GCA_016934075.1 Pirellulales bacterium | reverse complement strand
GTTTGCCCCGGTGCTCACGATTAAAGACGAGGCCGGTCAATTGTTCTATGACATCGTCCTTGCCATCTGCGCGGCGGTTGCCCTGTCGCTACTCGTTTCCATCACTGTGATTCCCACGGCAGCTTCAATCTTTTTGCGCAAACAGGGCTCCCATGGACCGATCGGCGCCGCCTTTACCGGACTGTTCGGCATCGCTCGACTGTTCTCATGGTTCGGAAACAAGTGGGCCGCCGTTATTTATGCGCTTACCTTTAGAAGTATTTCCAGCGCGTGGCTGCGAATAATGATTATCTTTGGAATTATCGCCGCCTCCGTGGGATTGAGCATCAAACTTATGCCTCCGGCCAGTTACCTGCCCAACGGCAATAAGAACTTCACGTTCTGCCGCATGTCGACACCGGCCGGCTATTCGTTCATGCAGAATTACTATGTGGGTCACCGTATCGAAGAAGAATTGAAGCCCTTCTGGAGCGCCAAAACTACAGAAGAAGCCTCCATGCACGGCCCGGTGGTCGATAAACGCACGGGTAAAAAGTATACTAAAATCCCCGCCTTGAAAGAATTCTTTTTCGTTGTAGCCCGTGGCAGTGTCTTCATGATCGGCATTAGCGCAGATCCCGACAACGTCGATCCCGTAGCTGCCGTTTTTGGCAAGGCTTTCGATGTTACTCCCGCCAGCAAGGGCATTACCGCGCAGGCGTCGATTTTTGGCCGCGGAGCCGGCAGTTCCAACGCGGTGATGATCGAAGTCAGCGGCAACGACCTTTTACGTCTCAAAGCGGCTTGCGCCTACCTCGAAAAACGCCTGCAGGAGGTCTTCTCGAAATTTTCCGTGCGAACATTGCCCCAGAACTTCAACGAAGCGGGGCCCGAACTGCAAGTGCAGATCAAGCAAGAGGTGGCCAAACGGCTCAAAATCAGTGTCAATGATCTGGCGGTTTCGGCACGATCCATGATAGACGGTTCGTTTGTCGGCGATTTCGACTTCGAAGGCGACAATATCGACTTGATTTTGATTCGGGATCCGGCCATGGAACTTACGCCCGACGAAGTGCCCGAACTTCCAATTGCGGTTAGGGAAAACAATGGTGCGATTTCAGTGGTGCCGCTGGGACAGATTGCCGATTTCGTATCGACCGAAGCCTCGCAAGAGATCCGCCGTGTCGAGCAAGAACGAGCCATCGCGTTGACCGTAACGCCGCCTAAGGACGTTGCACTGGAGGAAGCGCAAGCCACCATCATGGATGTAGTCGATCAAGCACGCAAGGAAGGCAAAATGGGTAACGACATCTTTGTCTCGCTTTCCGGCAATGCCGACCGGCTTTCACAGGTTCGCGCTTCGCTGATGGGAAAATGGACCGGCTGGAATTGGGCTTCATTGGGGAGTGTTGCTCTGAGCCGCTTCTTCCTTGCGCTGGTCATCACCTACCTGCTGATGGCCGCGTTGTTCGAGAATTTCCTGCACCCCTTTGTGATCATGTTTACCGTGCCCATGGCCACCGTTGGAGGATTTATCGGTCTGGCGCTTGTGCGTCTTGAAGACCCTACCCAACAACTCGACGTATTGACGATGCTCGGTTTTGTGATTCTCGTTGGAGTGGTTGTCAATAACGCGATCCTGATCGTGCATCAGGCACTCAACTTCATGCGCGGAAGTCACATCCAAGGCGAAGAGAAAATCGAACCGATGGCGCCCCGCGAGGCGATCCGTGAATCGGTCAGAACCCGCATCCGTCCGATTTTCATGACGACCTGTACCAGTATCTTCGGCATGTTGCCGCTAGTCGTAGCGCCGGGTTCCGGAAGCGAACTTTATCGCGGCCTCGGCTCGGTGGTGGTTGGCGGATTGGCTTTTGCAACGGTCTTCACTCTGGTGGTGATACCCTTGCTGTTCAGCCTCGTGCTCGACATCCTCTCACTGTTCGGACGAAACTCAAACAGTCGTACTACGGTTGAACAACAGGCTGCGGAAGTGGAATGACTTCGGGCTGCTCTTCGGCAGGAGGTTGAGTCGTGGCGGCGATCTGCCGGACGGGAACTTGCCAACCGCCGCCAAGTGCGCGGTATAGTGTGATGAACGAACGAAGGACCTCCGTGCGATTCAGCACCAGCAGGTTCTGATACAACAACAAGGATTGTTGCGAATCAAGAACACGTTGCAAATCGACGGTTCCGGCACGATACTTGATCTGCGACAAGCGGACCGCCTCTCGATAATCATCCACCGATTCTTGCAATATGGCGCCTCGCCGCTTTCCTTGTTGAAAACCTACCAAAGCGTTATCGACTTCCTCGGCCGCCCTTAAAACCGTGTTCTGATATTCCCAGATGTATTGCCGCTGCAACGATTCCTGCACCCACACGTTGCAGCGATAGCGGCCGAAGTTAAGAATGTGCCAACGCATGCCGGGTGTTATCCCGGCTGCAATGGCATTGCTGCTCCACAGTGCGGAAAAATCATTCGCCCCCAGACCGAAAGTACCGGTAATAGAAAATTGTGGATAGAGTTCGCCCTCGGCCGCGCCTATTCGCGCGGTTTGGGCGGCAACCTTTCGCTCCGCGCTGCGTATGTCGGGACGCCGCCGCAACAGTTCGGCGGGAATGCCGACAGCCACATGTTCGGGCGCATGGGGCAGCGGTCGCGGTTGCGACATCATCTCGTCAACAGCACCGGGAGGACATCCGATCAACACGCTCAGCCGGTTGATCGATTCGCGATAGAGAATCAGTGTGGTAGGATACTCGGCCTCTACGCCCTTCAGACTTCCTTCCGATTGCTTGACATCTAGCATGTCCAGTTTTTTGTATTTGTAACGTGAGCGGACAAGCCGAACCGTTTCCTTCTGAATGGTGATGTTGCCCTCAACTATCGCCATTTGCTCCTGATGCGATCGGGCTTCCATATATGTGGTTGCCGTTTCGGCGATCAGCAGAATGAGAGTGTCGCGATAGAGTTCTCGCTTCTCCCCGATATCGGCATCGGCCGCTTCCAACAAGCGATGCAAACGTCCGAAAACATCGATCTCCCAACTGAGATCCGTACTCCCAGACCACCAGTCTCGTATTCTACCGCCTAAGGTGCCGCCGGAAGGGCGCTTCTCGTGAGTGAATGAACCGTCGGCGTCAATTTGTGGAAAAAGACTCGATGCTACCGTGCCGCGGCGCGCCCGCGCTTCGATGATCCGTTCGGCGGCCACTCGCAGATCGCGATTCTGTTCGACCGCGCATAAGATCAATTTGTTGAGAATAGGATCGTGAAACGCGGTCCACCAGTCGATCAACTCCGGTGCCGCCTCGTCGATGGCATCGGACTCCGCGCTTGCCGCATTGCTTTCAACTTCGCTTGCACTTGCCTGGCTGCCATCGTCTGGAGTGTCGTTTGAAGCGACTTCTTTGCCCGAGGTGGCTTCGGGGTAGCTATGTGCGACCGGCGAGACCGGAGGGCCGTGATAATCAGGTCCTACTCTGCAGCCGCCGGCAAGAAATGTTAATGCGATGGCAAGACCGGCGTACAATAAGCGACTGGGCCACAAAACTGCGACAATCCATTCACCGTGTTGTACAGCAGGCCCTGTGCAATTCATCTTAAGCTTTCCGCAAATCGATAGTGGCGCCTCAAATCCGAAAAAATCGTCTCTAATCGTATCGTCGATTTAAAACAAAGAATTGATATATCGCGAATTTACGGAAAAATCGTACCTAAGCGGAAAATACTACGTAATCGCTACAAGTTAACATCTTGCCGGTTGTGTGCCCGGATATGCTGTTCGGCTGAGTTCTCACCCGCCGGATTTTGGAGGTGGGACGACGACCGAAGTGCGGATCGGCGTGCTTCTCTTGCCGACGGTATCGCGTATAATCAGCGCGTAATTCACTTCTCCCGGGGGGGCTGATTTATCGCTCCACCGGAACAGTTCAGTCTCGGCAAGCAGCGTATCGGCCGAGGGATGAAAATTGGCCGATTTGCTTCGATGGACCTCGAACGCAAGGCCCCAAGTGCGAGTGTTGCGCGGCCAGGAAAGGCTCACTGTGCCCTCTCCGTCGACCCCGGCGAACAGCGATGGCAGCCGCTTGGGGATTGGAAGCGGTACGATCTTTCGCCATTTACCGGCAATGATCTTCGCATCCGGCATATCGACTCGCGGCGTAGCGAGAGCCGTGCGGCGACCCTTTTGGATAACGTCGAGCATCTGCTTGTATATTGCGTCTTCTGTCGACTTCCAGGAGACCACCGGCTCGCCGCTCTCGTTCCACTTGCGCCATTTCTGCGAGGGGAACGACTCTAGCGGTTTGACCGCGTGCTCGTATCGTCCGGAAGTCATCATGCGGAGCCGATCGAAACCGACGCCGGCCTTCCTGTCGCGGCAGAGTTCCAGCCCATAACCTTCTTCGCCCTTGGCGAGGGGCGCGCGAAGAATACGGCTGAATTCAGGCCGCTCGAGATTGAACCAGTCGTTTTCGAAATTGCCGGCCGTATGGCACTTCATGCAGCCGGCCTTTGCCATCACGGCCAGCAGTTTGTCTCGGGTTTCTTTCCAGCCGGCCAAGTAGAATCCGGTTTCCACATAATCCCACGTGCCGTTGTACTGCCCGTTGGTATCCATCCAGGCCAGAATGAGATCTCGCTCGGAGCGGGACAGGTCGAATCGTTCCTCGTGTCCGCGCGCTTTATCTACCAGGATATCGGTCAACAGCGATTTACCGCTGCCGTGTGAATAGGGCGGCAGGATCGTCGCGCTGTAGTACGACGTTCCGTTCATGCAGTCTATCCCACCGATCACCGGT
>JAFGTN010000059.1 GCA_016934075.1 Pirellulales bacterium | reverse complement strand
GCCGAGACTGCTGGATGAACCTAGCGGTTGTCGGATGTGGAAGTGGCCCTGCCCTATGCATTCAAATAAGACTGCAAGTCCAAGACTCGAATTATAAAATGACAAGTTCCAAGATAATCAGAGACACTATTGATTTCAACGATCCGGCGCGTCTGGGGTTTGATTTCTATGCCTATGGCCGGCGCTACACCGACATCGTCACCAGCTATCTCGACTGGGAGTTTCAATACGAGAAGAAGTGTTGGGGCGAGGGCGGTCGACAGTTCCACCTGGACGCCTTTGGGAATACGTGGGCCCGGGCGCTCAGTGATAAGTCGACGAAGGGCGAGGTCTACCGCGGAATCCTTCAGGACTCCTGGCACGATCTGGACTCGTTCACGATGCCCAAGCTTTCCACGGCGGCGGACTGCCCGCCCGTACGGGAACTCTTTGAATCATATCCGAATTTATTCAAGGTCGGTTGTATTTTCGAGGTGTCTTTCTCCATTCTTCGTTCTTTGCGGGGATTCGAGAATCTGATGCAGGACCTGATCCTGGAACCCAAGCTGGTTCGACAGGTCTGCGACTTGATCGAGGATGAACTGGAGTTGGCCGTCGAAGGCTATGCCGCCTGCGGGGCCGACGGGATCCACATAATGGAGGATTGGGGAACGCAGCAAAGCGCGCTGATCGGCCGTTCGATGTGGGAAGACCTCTTCGCCCCCGGCTATCGTCGAATTTGCACAGCGGCGCATCGCCACGGCATGTGCGTAATTTTGCACAGTTGCGGTATGATTCGCGATCTCATTCCCGGGCTAATCGAAAGCGGCATCGATGTCTTCCAGTTCGACCAAACCGCCAATTACGCTTCTCCATCGGCCGAGGACGGAATCGAGCAACTGGCC
The DNA here is from genome assembly GCA_016934075.1 of Pirellulales bacterium. Taxonomy (GTDB): domain Bacteria; phylum Planctomycetota; class Planctomycetia; order Pirellulales; family Thermoguttaceae; genus JAFGTN01. The sequence goes on along the minus strand of JAFGTN010000059.1, from coordinate 7,396 downwards.
GACGAATTCGCCGGCCGCGCGACGTTCTTCTGCCCCGTTGACATCCAACATACATTGGTCACCGGTGATAGGAAGAAAATCGAAGATGAAGTACGGCGACTAGTGCAATGTCTGGGCAGCCGCAAAGGCGGGTTCATCGCCAAATCTTACGGCCGTGGGACTGGAATATACCTGGACAGCATCGGCTGCGATCCGACGTGGAACGATTTTGCCTTCGAGTGTTTCAAGAAATACGGCCGGGAGATGTTTGGCGTCGAAGCGGATATCCCCGAACTCCCAAGCGTCGTAGCGCCGTGCCCGTTCGAATCGTCTTCGTGAGCGGTAAGGCGCTAGCCTCCGGCTTTTGCAGTGAAACGGTTAATCAACGGGGCCGGTGGCTAGCGCCACTCCGCTCACAACAGGTTTAGCACCACTGGAGAATGGAGACTTTGGACTGATTGGCTGTTTCAACTGCTTTTTAGAAACAGGTTTCTACATATCTTTCCTTGGTGCGTGCAAGCACACACCCTACTACTAAAATATTCCAAAAACCAATTCCACAAAGTGGCGAAATAGTTTGAAATTCTAACGCCTCATCTGCTACAATGTGTCAATGTCATCAATGGTAAGATCACAAGCGGGCAGTCGTGCGGTGAATTGCGGCGGGGCTGTGGGCTGGATGATGGCTTACTGCATTGATCCCGTCGCGGGCGACGGGGCTAACATTGTCATCCACGAAAAATAATAATACAAATAGAAAATTACGTCTGGAGGTTTAGAAATATGAAAACTAGAGCAAGAATCATCTCAGATGCCATAGTGTTGCCTGTTATTTTTGCGATATTGTATTTGCTGGTGTCCGGAAGCGTGGATACGTGGACGTTTGCCGATGTTGTGGGCACTTCGACCAAACGGCCCGTCACGGAGGCATTTCTGCCACTGCGTCTTGGCGAAGTCAAGCCGGAGGGCTGGATTAAGGCACAACTGCGACGCGATCTCGAGTCCGGCTATCAAGGCAATTTGGATCAACTCCTCAGAGACATACATACGGGAAAGGCCTTACTTCTGCCGGAGGAGAATGATTTTGTCTTTCGCAAGCAGAATAAGGACTCCCGGATTGACGAACATGGACGCTGTGTCCCTCCGTCGGAGTACACTTGGTGGCATGGAGAAATGATTGCCGATTGGCAGGAAGGCCTGATCCGCGGCGCGTTTCTCGCGGACGAACCCAAGGCGAAGCGGAAGGCCGAGCGTTTTGTCGAAGACCTTCTCAAGTCGCAGGACGAGGACGGCTACATAGGCATCTACCCGAAGGGATTCCGTTATCATTTCGCTATCGGCGACGGAGAACTCTGGACGCAGCGGTGTGCCTTGCTTTGCCTGCTCTCCTACTATGAATTCACGGTCCGCAAAGATGTGCTCGATGCCGTCGAGCGGGCGGTGAAATTGACTATCCGGCAATACGGGCCGGGCAAGAGATATTTCCACAACCCCGCACAGAAGGGGAACGGAACCGCGCATGGCATGTTGTTTGTCGACGTGTTGGACCGGTTGTACCGTATGACCGGCGACGACGAGTATCGGCAGGCCGCGATTACTTTGTACCGCGATGACTTCAGCACGTCGAAAACGGTGAAAAACGCCGCTGCGCAGCTCAATAAGCTGCTCGATCCTGATAATCCGCTCAGTGGACACGGCCCGGACGCCATGGGATTGATCCGCGTCCCCTTGCTCTGCTACTACCTGACCGGAGATAAGACTTTCCGGAAGGCGTGGGAGAACGCATTCCAGAAAACAACGAAGAATCTGGGTGTGGGCGGCTCGCCGCTTTCGGGGCAGCAAGAAGAGATTATGACGAAGAATCAGTCGCCCGGATTACCCTACGAGTATTGCTCGACTTTCTATTTCTTGCACTCGCTGATCTGGGCGATGCAGAAGACCGGCAATCCGCACTACGGTGACATGTTCGAGAAAACCCTCTTCAACGCGGCGCAGGGAGCGAGGTTTGCCAACGGCAAGGCGATCACCTACTACTCTGCCGACGAGCGGCTGTGGGTGCGGCAGAGACCGCCCGAGGGCAAGCCTAACGCTCGCTACATCTACACGGCGGCCCATTATCCCAGCTGCTGCCACAACTCCGCGGCGCGGACCTATCCCTATGCAATCTCGGCCATGTGGATGCGCAGCCGCGGTCCGGATGGTGAAGGATTGGCGGCGACACTTTATGGACCCAACTGCGTGTCGACGAAGATCCGGGGCGCGGCTGTGACGGTGGAGGAGAAAACCAACTATCCGTTCGCATTCGACATAGACTTCGTAATAAAGACCGACCGGGAAGTCAAGTTTCCCTTGCGACTGCGCGTGCCGGAATGGTCAGGGGAGCCAACCGTCGTCGCTGCCGGGGCGAAGGTTACTCGCGATAAACGCGGCTTCATCGTCGTGAGCAAACGATGGAAAACGGGCGACACGGTGCGTCTGACACTCAGCCCGACGATCCACGGTCGCCCCGCCGTCGACGGCACAACCGCCGTGGCCTACGGCCCGCTGGTTTACTGCTTGACTATCCCGGAGAAGGCGGAGATTACCCAACGATTCCCCCACGCTGAAAAGGTTGGCCTGACGGGTTTTTACGGCTACCAATACGATTCGATGGACCTGGCTACCGCGAAGCGGCCGCTCAAACTCCACGGCGACAAGCCCGATTTTGGATTTACCGTGGTCACGAACAAAAACAGTAATCCGCTTTATCCATGGGAATCCATACCATTGAAGCTCCGTGGTGAGTTGATCGGCGCGGATGGCAAGCCGGAAGCCGTAACGCTTCAACCGATGGGTTGCACGATCTTGCGGCGAACGTGTTTCCCGGTGGGGACTCCGGCTGGGGATGAAGCGTCGTCAGTTCAAGAGAAATGAAAAAATCGGGAAATTAGTAGATGTCGATGTAGTAGATATAGGGTTCGTGCTTGCACGCACCGGCGGAGAGTGGAGACTTTGGACTGGCTGACTGTTTCAACTGCTTGCTTGAAGATGGCCTCTGCACACCTTTTCTCGGTGCGTGCAAGCACGCACCCTACTTGTCTCTTGATTCACCATCCACTCATGGTAGAATAGTTGAGGTCAGGGAGAAATCAAATTTCCTATCCGTAATTAAGCAAGGAGATTGTGTGAGTTTGAAGAAACAAAAATCAGAGATTGCTACCAGGCTTATGTTGGCAGTTTCGTTTTTTTTCTTTGTTCTTTCAAGCCTTCAGGCCATAGAGCCTGAATGGACAGGCTCAGGATCGCATCGTATCATCGTAAAAGTCGCCCCTATTCAATTGGATTCCGGCCGTAATAGTGATGAATTGGTGGCAAGCTATGAAGTTGATTTCGATACCTTAAAAAATGAATTGAATATAACCGGACAAGTCGATCTGTCTTCGCTTCAAGTACACAAAATTGACCCTGTAAATGGGCAGGCCGAGACATTTAAATCGTTTTCAAATGCGAAAAGCCGATACGACCGTCCCTGCCGTTTTGAAGATGTGAGCATTCCTGAATATTATCCGGATCGTGCTAATTATCCTTCCAATTATCCAAATGGTCAGGGCCCCGTATCTTATCGTAAACGAGGAGGCCGATTATTCAATGTAATTATGGATAACAGCCATGGAAAAATAATCTGGGTTCACACGCAAAATGCCTTTAAGACTTCACACTATGCTATTTACTGGGACACAAAAGAATCTCTTTCTGAAATCGGACCAAGCCCCGCTCCTTTTATTGGTGACGTGGATGTGTTACGCACTAAATCAAATACACCTCTTGTTGGCATGGCTCATTTGCGTATCTGTACCGGTGATCTAAACGGGGATGGATTATTCGATATTATCGCCGGTGAAGGGAAAGGCAATATCCTGTTTTATCCCAATGTTGGAATTGCCGGCGCTCCCCGGTTCATTGGCTGCAAGCCTTTCATGGATGAAAAAGGACCTGTAAATGTCGGTTACCATGCCGCACCATTTATTTATGATTGGAATAACGATGGACTCGTTGATTTACTAGCCGGAACAAGCCACAACGTGATACTCTGGTGGAAAAATTGCGGCACAAGAATCAAACCTGCCTTTGTGTATCAAGGTTTTTTACAGGCCGACGGAGAAATATTGAGGACGCCAAGCACACCCTGTGCAGAAGACCCAAAACAAAATATTTGGAAAATTGATTATATGACCGCACCTTGTGTTTGTGATTGGGACAATGACGGTTTGCCGGATATTTTGACCGGGAGTTATTTAACCGGGCAGATTTCATACTATGGCTGCATTGGGCGAGACTCAAGCGGAATCCCAATTTTAACCTATAAGGGACCTCTGAAAGCTGATGGGGGAATAATTGACACCGGCTGGTGTGCGGCTCCCGTTGCTTATGATTTTGACAATGATAACCGATTAGAATTGATAACAGGTTCTTTGAATTATGGCGGTGAAAAAAATCGCAATAATTTATTGATGTATTATAAAAATATTGGGAACAATAAAGAGCCTCTTTTGAAACACAAGCCTTTACCAAAAATCGGGGAGTTCCCATTATCGAACATGGCACGGGCAGGTGTAGCTGATTGGAACAACGACGGCCTGGTTGATTTAATTGTTTCAACAGGTGGTGAAATATATGTATATTTAAATGAGGGAACAGACCGGTCTCCTACTTGGCGAATAGACACTACCGCCCTGAAGGCCGAGTGGGGATTTCAGAAATCTTTGCTTGGGTCGGCGATGAGCCTTGATGATTATAATAATGATGGAAAATTGGAAATTTTATCAGGCACTAAAATATTGACCATCAACGGTTCTCCATACAGTCCCAATTCGACATCACTTGGAAACGCACATGTGAATGGAAAACCAATTTGGCACGAAGGGCCAAATTATGGTGATGGTTACAACTGGAACATTTTCGCAGATTGGGATGAAGATGGATTAGTCGATATCCTGTCGGGTACACAGCAAGGCAATATTTATCTTCACACGAATCCGGGGTTGCCTGACAAATTATCCTTTAACGCCGGTGTTAAGCTCAAACTAATCAACGGAGAAGATTTGAAGATTGGGCCGGACGTTTATGAAAAGAAGGAAGATGTTCCCGACTTTCAATCTTTACAGGGTGCGAGAGTAAAGATGCTGTGTTTTGATGTTGACCTCGACGGCATTAAAGATTTAGTCATGTCAGACACTTACGGCCAGATATGGGCTTTTCGAAATACGGGCGCGGGCGCGATTAACAAAATTGAACCCGGTATTTTAATCGGTAAAGGAGTAAGCCGGTTACCGATAGATACGATTGATTGGAATAAAGATGGAAAGCTGGATGTGGTTTGCGCATGTCCTCTGGATAATCCAGGCTCAATATATCTCAACGAATCTACCACCGGAAACATTGTTTTTGCGGAACCCATACAGCCTATGGGGATGCCCTCTTTATTTTATAACGCCGCTTTTCACAATATAGATTGGAATTCTGATGGCGATAAAGACCTCATCATAAATGCTGAACACTTCACTTTCTGGGCCGAGGACAGTTTCATACGTCATGGCTACCAACAGGCAGAAAGAGTGAAACAAGAAAAACATACAAAGATACAATAGCAAAAATACACCTCAATGTTTCTAGAAACGAAAATGGGGCAGAACTATTTTAACGGTTTAATAAACAGTAGATGTATGGTGCGTGCTTGCACGCACCGTCGGAGAGTGGAGACTTTAGACTGACTCACTGTTTCAACTGTTTGCTTGAAGATGGCCTATACACACATTTTCTCGGTGCGTGCAAGCATGCACACTGCTTGTCTATTGGTTATCAGCAAAAACAGTTCTGAACCCCTTTCGGTGCTTTATCAGCATGTGAAAAACATGATACCACATGAAATAAGGTGATCCCTTATGAAATGGAAATACTACCCGCTAAAAAACGATGATTTGAAGGCGAAAGAACAGATCTTCGAGAATCTGTCTATGGGTGCATTGGAGCACACGCTTACACAAAAGCTGATGGCTCGATTTTCCAACGCAACAGGATCAATGCTCTTGATTGCTTTTGAATCGCTCGATTTGGATGCAGAGTGGCTTTACAAATATGCAACGTATGGCGGGGGCAAAGAGTTGAATCAGGTTAGCGGCGCACAGCCTATCTTGTGGACAGACTCGCCGAGATGGGGGCTTATTGAGTTCGCAGACAATTGGCTAAACACATCTAAAGACGCATTTATCCTCTGTGAGAACTGGATTCTTAAACCGAAACATCTCCAAGTACACCAGAGGGAATCGAAAACTTTTTGTTTTGGAGAGGAAGTTTATTTCTTTCTAAAAAGTGAGGATGCCGGTCGGTCAGAGGTGATAGAATGTGCGCTCCGCGAGTCCGAACAACATTGGGCGACAGGCGTGTGCTCTACATCTGTACCAATGCCAGAGGGCAATATTCCATCGGAAGCATTCTTTGATGAGATTGTCGCAAATACCAAACATATTTTCACTCCAGCACTAGATGGTGAGGGGTACTTGGTTTGGTCCCCAACAAACGAAAAGGGGGCGAAACTGCTCTGCGGAAAACTGCCGGGCACGAAAACAATCGAACAAACCCCGCAGCAGAAGCCATGGATCTATTAAAGAAAGACAGACTTGTGAAAATATCTATTGCCCTAACATGTTTTCTGTTGACGCTGCCGGCTGCTGTGAATGCCGCGGATTTTGACGCTTCGCTTCGCCAGGCTCTAACGGTTGCGGGCATGAAGAATCCGTTGCGTTTGGAATTGCAGCGGCCTGTGGACGCGAGACTATTCAAGATTGAAACGCAGGGCGTGGAGGGGAGCGGACTGTTCAAGGGCACGCTGCATGTGGTGCGCTGTGCGGCGGAGGTGCGTTCGCTGTCCGAAAAGCTGAAGCCGGGGGACCAACTCGTGCTGGCGGGAGACAATTGGAAGGATGCGCGTTTTACGTTTGCCGGCACGGGCACGGAGCAGGCCCCGATCCTCATACGGCCGGAAAAACCCGGCGATGCGGTTTTCACCGGTACGACCGAGATATCGTTTTACGGAGTACACCTCATTATTATGGGCATCGAGTTCAGAGAGGTGCATCCGGCGAAAGACAACACCGTCATCTTTCGCCTGGGCAGCAGCGAGGAGAAACCGGCGGAGCACTGCATCGCAAATCGCATTAAGTTCGACAATTGCGGTTCGCTATCGTCCGAGGACTGGCCGCGGATTCGTTTATGGCTCATGAACGTGCGCGGACACGCCAACACCGTGGCGAACTGCACCTTCGCGGGCTTGAAAAACATCGGGCAGATGCTCGGTGCGGCAAACCTGCCGGCAGAGGGTTTGCAGCAGCTGCATGTGCTGAACAATCGCTTCACCAGCCGGCCGAAGATCGATGGCCAG
>JAFGTN010000574.1 GCA_016934075.1 Pirellulales bacterium | reverse complement strand
GCGGGCGGAACCTGGTGGCCGACTTTGTCGGTGCTGACGTCGTCCGTGACGAAATCTCGGCCCAGGCCACGGCCGCATCGCATTCCAATCCAAACGTGGATACGGTGATCGAACTGGGCGGCCAGGATTCAAAATACATCTCCATGACCGATGGCCGGGTCATCGATTTCGAAATGAACAAGGTCTGCGCGGCCGGAACGGGCGCTTTCCTGCAAGAGCAGGCGGCGCGCCTGAACGAGAAGATCGAAGATCTTGCCCAACGAGCATTCGCCGGCAAGCGACCGGTTGATCTGGGTAGCCGCTGCACTGTTTTTATGGAATCGGAACTGATCAACTTCCAACAACAGGGGATCCCCAAGGAAGACCTCATCGCTGGGCTCAGTCACTCGATAGTGGTCAACTACCTGGAAAAGGTCGTTGCCACAAAGCCTATCGGCGAACGAGTTCTCTTGCTAGGGGGCGTGGCCTTCAACGATAGCGTTCGCGCGGCCTTCGAACGAGTCCTTGAAAGAGAAATAGAGGTTCCCGAACATCACGAAGCGTCGGGTGCGCTGGGGATGGCGATTTTGGCTCGTGACTACCACAAGCAGTACACCGGCCAAAGCGCTTTTCGAGGATTCAATATCCGCGCCGAGAAACAGCAGACGTCCGCCTTTCAGTGCATAGGATGCGAACAATCCTGCCGAATCCAGCGTGGCGTTGTAGACAACAAGACATACCATTACGGCGGCGGCTGCGATCGCTACGAAACACGGAAGGTCGATACGGACGTTGCCGACCTTTTCAAGGAGCGTGAGCAACTGATTTTAAGCTATATCCGGCCCGCCTCGGGCGAGCGACCGAGGATCGGCGTGCCACGGGCACAGTTTTTCCACGAAATATTTCCGCTTTGCTGCGTTTTTCTACAGGAGCTAGGTTTCGACGTCGTCGTCTCACAAGCCACCACGAAAGAGATCGTCCGAACAGGGTTACAGAAATCCGCCATCGACAACTGTTTTTCCAGCAAGATCGCCTACGGTCATGTCGACAAGCTGCGAAACGCAGGAATCCACAAGATTTTCTTCCCGTCGATCGTCGAGTTCGAGCGACGTGCCAAAGATAAAGAACGTAATTATGCATGCCCGTACGTACAGGCGGCCGCATCATTGACGCGGTTGGTATTTCCCGACGTCGAGGTAATCGAACCGGTGCTGGTTCGTGAACGGGGCGAAGACGACTGGAAACGTGAGTTCCGTCGAGTGGGACGAGAGCTTGGCGGGAATGATGCCTCGATCGACGCGGCCATCAGGGCCGCCGGGAATGCGCAGACGGACTTTCGTCGCCGTTGCGAATCGCTCGGCAGCCAGGCACTTGCGAATGCTCCCAAGGGGCAGCAAATCGCGGTGGTGATGGGCAAGCTGTATAACGTTAATGACGCTGCCCTGAATCTCAACGTGGGACGGCGTCTGCGGCGACGAGGTGTATTGGCGATTCCGTATGATTGCCTTCCATTATCCGAACAGACCTTGCCTGATAACTACGTAGATATGGTGTGGTCTTCCGGCCAGGATCTGATCCGAGCAGCCCGCGTGATCGTCGAGGACGCTCGTTTGCACCCGATTCTTGTCACAAATTTCGGCTGCGGCCCAGATTCGTTCTCGATCAAGTACCTCGGCAAGTTGTTCGAGGACCGCTCGCTGCTGGTTCTCGAGGTGGACGAACATACTTCGGGAGTGGGCATGGACACGCGCATCGAGGCCTACCTCAACAATCTACAAAAGGGAGAGGGCAAGGATTTTAGCGAGGTCTCGAAGGTTTTTCGACCTTTCGTATCCAGTCCAAAGGTGCGGAAACTGGACCGGCTCTTGTATGTGCCGGTTGGTTTCGATAGTTACAGGCCCATAGCCGCCGCCTTCGAAGCAGTTGGGATTCGTACCAAGCTACTTCCAGAGCATGACGAAACCACTCAGAGTCTTGGCCGAAAATACACCAACGGTTCGGAGTGCCTGCCTTACATCATGCACGTGGGAGATGCGGTTCGCATGACGCAGGATACGGAGTTCTCTCCCGATCGCGCGGCGCTTTTCCTGCCCGCCAGCGATCTTGCCTGCCGTATCTCGCTCTTCCCGACCAGCGTGCAATTAGTGCTCGCCGAGTTGGGTTATCCCGACGTGCCGATCGTAGCCCCGCGCTTCTCCATGGATAAGGATGAAGCTACCAGGATATTCGGAATAAAGTCGATTCCCAACGTGTTTCGTGGAATGCTGGCCATCGAGATGATGTCGCGTTTGCGCACGCAGCTCCGCGCCTACGAAATAGAGCGCGGCTCGACAGACGCCGCTTATCAACAGGGGATCGATGAGATATGCGAGAGTTTGTCCACCGGAAACTTTTACGACGCCGTGAACGCGGCGGTGGAACGACTCGACGGCGTTGACCTCGACCTTTCAGTAAAACGGCCGGTAATCGGTCTGGTGGGTGACGATTATACGCGAGGCAATCCTTTCGCCAACAACCGCGTCGTAGAGACCGTGGAAGCCATGGGCGGACAAGTTCGCGACGTACCCATCTGGAGCAGCTATTTCGAGTTTCAATTGGGCATGAAGCCGTATAAGGCATTTTGGCGCCACAAGTACGGCGAGTTTCTCGCCGATTCGGTAAAGTCGATCATCGGACATCGCGATATGCGCCGAGTCGCTTCGATATTCGAGGGAAAATTATCGGGTCTGCCGGATCCCAGCTATGCCGAGATGATGCGTTTTGCCAGAAAGCATCTCAATGAGAAAGCGGAACCCCTCACACTGATAGCCTTGGCCCATGCCAGGCATCTGCTCGACGGCGGCGTTGACGGCATCATCAACGTGCTTGGATTTCAATGCATGGTTCATGCCGTGGTGGCACCCCAGATCGAAGCCTGGTGTCACGAGCGACACACGCCTTCATTGAAACTCACCTTCGATTTCATGGAAGGTGGACATAAACAAAACCGCATCGAGGCCTTCATGTACCAGGTGATGCAGAGGTTCGAAAGAAAACAAATCAAAGCCTCGGCCTGAATCACACTCAGCGTAACTATAAATTACTCAAAGTATTGTCCATTTAAAGAAATAAGGAGACCGTTATGTCCGTGAATGTAACCAGCAGTTTGAATCCCACAGACTATGTCAACCGCTTCCTGAACCGTAGTGAACTCCTGATAGGCAAAGCCGCCATATCGCGATTGAAACAGAAAAAAGTCGCGATAGCAGGCTGCGGCGGTGTGGGGGGAGCAACGATTCTAACACTTGCACGAATGGGAATAGGAGCCTTTGCCCTGGCTGATCCCGGATTGTTCGACGAACCGGACGCCAACAGACAGTGGGCGGCTTCGGTGGAAACCATGGGGGAAAACAAAGCCCGAACCTACGACAGGCTTGTGCGGGCGATCAATCCCGTGGTCGATATCGACTGTTATCCCGAGGGGGTAACCGTGGCGAACGTCAAGAGGTTTTTGCGCGGGGCGGACGTGTTTGTGGACTGTATGGACGTTGCTATCGATCCCGAACTCCGGCAGACGACATATGAAGTGGCAGCCGAAATGGGCATTTACAGCATCATTACTCCCATCTTGGGATTTGGCGCGCTCGTGGTGGCCTCCGAGCCCGGCGGTCTGCCACTGACCATTTTCAACCGGATGATGTCCAGTTCAATCTCGTCGGCAGACCTGCCGCCAAAGCTCTTCGAAATCTTCGTTCCCGAACATCTGATGGCATTGCAGGAGTCGTTTAAGGAACTCAAGATCCCCTCGGTGGCCATAGCGCCGGTCATCGCGGCTGCTCTTGCCGGCACCGAAGTCCTTATGTCACTGCTGGACGACTCGGTGGCCGGTTGGCGACCGCCGTTGGCACTTCCGGAAGTGCTTGCCGTGGATCCCATGAAGCTGGAGTTCCAGATCCTGCACCTTGAAGATTTTCTGGAAGCAACTCCCGAAAAAGGGTGAAAAAGGAGCACATTATGTACAAGCGTTGTCCAAAATGCCTGTTGTCGGCGAAGGTTCCCGGCGCCGATCTCGCTAGCGACGGTACTTGCCGACCGTGCCGGGAATTCCACACCGGTCGACTGGAAGAACAGGAAGCTTATCGGGGGAAATGCGAAGAGGATCTCGAGCATGCTTTGGCGACTTGCTCCGGTCGAGGAGAATACGATTGTCTGGTCAGTTTCAGCGGCGGCAAAGACAGTGTATTTCTGTTGCACAAGTTGGTAAAGGAATACGGGCTCAAGGTTTTGGCTTATACCAGCAACTTCGATATTCCTCAAAGAACCTGGAAGAACATCCGACAAACGACGCGGCTCTTGGATGTCGACCACATAGTCTACACACCGCCTCAGGAGTTTTATCGCAGGTTCATTCGCCACTTGCTTCTCAACCAAGATGCGCGCGGGGCCGTGCACACGGTTTGTTACTTCTGGCTGGATTTGCGAGAGGGTGATCTCTTGCGGCTGGCTGTCGAAAAAGAAATTCCCTTGGTGCTCTCCGGCTATTCTCCCGGACAACCGGATCCAAAGAGAATGCTCTACGAGATGTCTCAAGAGCGCATATGCGAAGAAGACTGGACACCCCACGACATGTTTACCGACGGCATCTTCCGCGAAAGTGAAAGACACCGTTTCTGGAATCCCAAGCGCTACCCATGCGGAACACAGTTTCCTCGTTTCCTGGCCCCCTTCCACGCGTGGCCTTACGACCAGAGCGAGGTCATGCGGCGCGTGGTCGAATTGGGGCTGGTACCCAATCGCATCCATGCCAACCCGATGCTGAGCAACTTCTCACTGAATTGGCTCTTGATGTATTCCGATCTGCGAAATCTCGGCTACAACCCGTACCTGCCGGAATTTGCTCAACTAATCCGAGAAGGGAAGGCGAGCCTCGCGAAGTGGCGCGCCATGGAAGCATTGGTCAACTTTATGATTCGCAAACGCATATTCATGGGCCGACATGTTAACAAGGCGTTGAAATGGTTGGATTTAAGTTTGGACGACTTGTCGTTTTCCAAACCGATCCCAAAATCTGTCGCCCCTGAACGGCAACCGCCGGAACCTTTGTCGTTTCCTCCGATACCGACGTATGAAAAAATCACGGACATCGAGTTTTTAGTATAGGCTCGAATGAATCCATTCTTTTGCTCGAAAAACAGAAAGGTTAATCATGAATTCACTACGGATACCCATCATCGCCTACGTCTTGAACGCCACATTGATTCTATGTCACGAAATCGACTCGGGCTATTGGAAGGAATGGGAGCTCTTCCAACTGCCGGGCGGCATTGAACTCTTCGTGTCATTGCATGTGTTCATGATCGGATTCATCCTCTTGGGACTCGTGCTACTCGCTCAAAACGCGGTGACCGGGCGTTGGTTCGCTCTGGTGATAGGACTTGGCGGGAGTGGTGGAGCTATATTGCACCTCTACTTCCTGGCCTGCGGCGACCAAAGATTCGCCACCACATTTTCCATAGGATTGATAGTCGCGTTCCTGGTGAGCAGTGTGACCCAGGTTTTCATTACGGTTCGATATTGGAAATCTCCGCTAGGATATGAGGTGCTGCTGTGACCGATGCAAAACAATCTAAAATTGAATCGCTCGCGGTGTCGCAACCGGCGTGCCGCCGATCGATGCGTGGGCGCGTTTTTCTGGCAGGTATAGTGGTTTTGATCCTGGGAGCGATGGCCGTCGGGCTGGGCGCCGCCGGGAACCACACCCAGCCCGCGCCGCCTCTTGCCGAAAACACAATGCCCGTGCGAACGACGGTAATCGAAAAGGTCAAGTCGTTTCAATTACGGCGCAGCCATGCCGGCACCATCAAGGCGCACCGCACAAGCCGTCTGGGCTTCGAAAGGATGGGAAAACTGATCGAGATCGCTGTGTGTGAAGGTCAGCGCGTCAAGGCCGGTCAGGTATTGGCCCGCCTCGACACGCGACAATTGGAAACGAAAAAACGTGAACTGCAGACGCAGCGAAACCAGGCCGCGTCCGCACTTGACAAACTCTCGCCCGGACCGAGCAAGGAGCAGATTACGGAGGCAGAGGACGGGGTAAGTGAATTGGAGTCGCAGCTCAACCTTATACAGAACAAATGCAGATACAGCCGGTATGAAATGCAAACAACCAAGACGAGACTCGAGGCGGCGCAACGCAATTTGGCAAAGTTGCGGTCCGATGCTGCTCAAATTCAACGGTTCGACGCTCAAGAAGCGGTGGTTGCCCAATTGGATGCAGCGTTGGCCGAACTGGTAATCGGCATCGAGAACAGTACGCTTACCGCGCCGTTCGACGGAAAGATCGCCGAACGGCAAGTCGATGAAGGCGCGATCGTGACCCCTCACGCTCCGATCCTGAAAATCGTCGAAGACCGGAAACTCGAAGCCTGGATCGGATTGCCGTCCGCAGTCGCCACCGGCTTGAAGAAAGGACAACCACATGTGGTGTTCGTGGGCAAACGCTCATATCCCGCCAAAATCGGCGCCATTCTACCCGAATTGGATCCGTCCACCCGAACTCGTACCGTTATGCTGGAGCTTGACGACTCGGCGGCCACAAGCCTGGTTCCTGGAGAGTTGGCGCGAATGGAGGTCATCGACGAGGTTCCGGCGTCGGGTTACTGGTTGCCCACCGAGGCCCTTTCACGCGGCAGCCGAGGTCTCTGGTCAGCGATGGCCGTTGAGGACGACGGGTGCGGCAAGGAAACGATTGTGCGACGGGAAGTCGAAGTCCTGCACACCAACGGCGAACAAGTTCTGGTACGCGGCGCCCTGCGGCGGGGCGATAGGATCGTGACCGGTGGCACACATCGGATTGTTCCCGGCCAGAAGGTGGAAGCGGTTGACGCCGCCTGAATTAGAGATATCCGGAGAAGTGCGCTATGTCCAATTTATTCTATCGTAATCCACGCCTGTTGATATTAGTCGTCTGTCTGATTATCGTTGCCGGGCTGTCCAGCTACTGCATGTTGCCGCGCATGGAGGATCCTCCCCTCAGAAGGCGAGTTGCTGTGATAAACACACGTTTCCCCGGCGCGGATGCCTCAAGGGTAGAATCACTGGTCACGGAGAAGCTAGAGGCGGAGATCCGTGAAATCCAAGAGATCAAGGAATTACGTTCTATCAGCCACTTGGGCGTATCGACGATCACCATCGAACTGCGCGCCGACGTCTACGACGTCGATCCTGTCTGGTCCAAAGTCAGAGATAGAATCGAAGACGCTTCGCGACAGTTTCCGGATGGTGTGCTCAAACCACGTTTCGACAAGATCAACCTGGCCTACGCGTTGATAGTATCACTAAGTTGGACACAGGACGACGAGCCCAATTACGCCCTTCTGCGACGCTTCGCTCTACTATTGGAGGATGAATTGAAGAGCATCCCCGGCACGGAAAAAGTAGATATTTTCGGTGCCCCGGAAGAGGAGATATCTGTCGAGATAAAAGGCTCGAAACTGTCTTCATTGGGGCTTACTGTGATGGATGTTTCACGGCAAATCAGGGCCAGTGACGCCAAGGTTGCAGCGGGGCAGGTCCGTGGCCGACGAGGCAATTTGCTCTTGCAAGTCAGCGGAGAGTTGGATTCGCTTGTGCGCGTGGGGAAAACGCCCATCCGTTGCGGCCGCGGCGGGCGATGGGTGCGGTTGGCTGACATCGCAGAAATCAACAAGGGAATTGTGGACCCACCCGACAGCCTGTCACTTATCGGTGGACGTCCGGCCGTGGCACTCGCGGTCCTGGTCCGTTCGGAACATCGGATCGACCAATGGTCCCTCGCCGTCGACCGGAGCCTGAAACGATTCGAGGAACAATTGCCGCTCGGCATCGAATTGGACTTCGTCTTCAAGCAGAATCGTTATGTTCAAAAGCGGATGGCCGAACTGCTCTCCAATCTACTGCTGGGTAGCTTGGCAGTGGTGGCCGTGATTTTTGTGATGATGGGTTGGCGCAACGCGCTGATCGTAGGTTCCGCCCTGCCGCTCTCGGCGTTGATGGTGCTGGCCGGAATGCAGATGTTGGATGTTCCAATCCATCAGATCTCGGTTACCGGATTGGTCATCGCCCTGGGCCTGCTTATCGACAACGCGATAGTGATCGTAGATGAAGTGAGAGAAAGATCTAGGGCGGGCACTGCTCCGGCAGAGGCCGTTTCTCGAAGTGTACGACACCTGGTGGTACCACTTTTCGGCTCCACTTTGACAACAGCGCTGGCGTTTGCCCCCATCGCTCTGATGACCGGTCCGGTGGGCGAGTTTGTGGGATCTGTTGCCATCAGTGTGATTCTAGCTATCTTCAGTTCATTTGTGTTAGCCATGACAATCGTTCCGGCACTTGCCGCTTTCAGCAATAGATTGAAAAGGCGGACTACCGCTGTGACATGGTGGC
>JAFGTN010000573.1 GCA_016934075.1 Pirellulales bacterium | reverse complement strand
GCTTCAGCGGCACGGGAGCTACGGTGTTAACGAACGTTGAAGACCCGCAGCTTGTTCCGCGGGCAATTCTGTTTTGGCGTTCGGAAACACATTTCCTCGGCGGGCTGGGCATCATGGTTTTGTTTGTCGCCATTCTGGGCATGGGATCGGCGGGCAAGACATTGATGCTGGCGGAAATGCCCGGCCCCAGCAAGGAA
This sequence comes from Pirellulales bacterium, assembly GCA_016934075.1. Lineage (GTDB taxonomy): Bacteria > Planctomycetota > Planctomycetia > Pirellulales > Thermoguttaceae > JAFGTN01. The sequence continues at coordinate 7,167 of JAFGTN010000573.1, read as the reverse complement.
ACGGCTCACGAACGCACGCAACGGGCGGCCTGGGTTTTTGCCACTATCTTCATCACTTTGACCGCCGTACTGACGGCGGTTCTGATCGTTCAGGATATGAGTGTTTTCGACGCGCTATGCCATGCTTTCGGCACGATCGCCACGGGTGGCTTCAGTACGCACAATAAGAGCATCGAATTCTTCGACAACTCCGGCATAGAGATGACGATAGCGTTGTTCATGTTCATGGCATGCATCAATTTCACTCTTTTGTACTACGTATTCTTGCGCCGACCCGGGCATCTGCTGGCCGATGCCGAATTCCGCGTGTATGCGGTCATCGTTGTCGTCGTATCGTTACTGATCATTGTTTTCGGTTTATCATACGGTGATTTCACGAATCTCGGTTCGGCCGCTCGCGAGGGGGTGTTCCAGGTGGTGTCGATCATCACCAATACGGGATTCGGTACCGCGAACTTCGACCACTGGAACAGTTTCAGCCGCGCGGTATTGTTTCTGCTGATGTTCGTGGGAGGCTGTGCCGGCAGCACAAGTTGCAGCATAAAAGTTGTGCGCCACATTCTATTTTTCAAGGTGATATGGATCGAACTGGAAAAGATATTTCATCCCTCTGTGGTGCGCCATGTTCGCCTGGGCGGCCATGTTTTGCCGGACCCGGATCTCCGCAAGGATGTGCTCGTCTATTTCGCCGTAATCCTGCTCTTGTTTATCGTTTCCTGGATGCTGTTGGTGGGATTGGAACCGGATACGACATGGATCGAAGCGGATCACTCCACGCACGATAAACTTATGGATTGCGCAAGCGCCGTGGCCGCCACCCTCAACGGCGTGGGCCCCGGCCTGGGGATCGTGGGCGAGGCCGAAAACTACTCTCATTTCCATTGGCCCAGTAAACTGATCCTCACCGCCATGATGCTCCTGGGCCGACTGGAAGTTTTCGTGCTCGTCGTGCTCTTCGTGCCGCGTTTCTGGCGCATGCAATGATTGTGTGGCACGTCCAGAATGGGCGTGAAATATCGGTAGGGCGAAGCTTACTTCGCCTTGCGATACTGACCCGGAGTCAGGCCGAATTTTTTGCGGAACAGATGGCACATGCGCTCCAAGTAGCGAAAGCCGCACAGCTCGGCGATTTTTGCCAAGGGATAGTCGGTTACGGTTAGGAGTTGCTTGACGCGATTGAGCCGGATACGATCGATTTCGGCCTTGGGCGCACGGCCCATGGCTTTCGAGAAACGGCGTTCCAAAGTGGTCCGCGACACGGATACTTGCCGCATCACATCCGATACTTTAATGCCGTCACATGCGTGTTCTCGTATGAAACGCACGGCAACGGCCACTTCGGAGTCGGCGATTTGGATAGTGTCCGTCGATTGGCGGACCACCAGCCCCTTGGGTGCGATGAATTTCACTTCCGACGGCGCTAGGCCCGTGTGCATCCACTGGTCGAGAAGTCTTGCCGCCTCGTAACCAATGGTGTAGGGATCCAGTTCGATGGTGGTCAACGGCGGGCGACAGAGTTTGCATATCACCTCTTCATTATTTGCGCCGATCAGGGCAACTTCTTCGGGGATGGATATTCCGCGTTTGGCACAAGCCATGAGAATCTGGTATGCGCGGAAGTCGTTGCTGGCAAACAGCCCCACCGGCTTGGGCAACCCGCGAATCCAGGAAGACACCGATTCCTCGCAAAGCACGCTGTACTCTTCGCTATCGAAAAGCGACGGATTTACGCCGTGCGACTGCCGATATATCGACACGTCATGGCCCAAGCCTGCAAGATACTCGGCGAAATACCGGCCGCGGGCTTCGGAAACGCTCACGCCGTGGAACCCGCAAAAGGCGAAATTCCGCAAGCCCAATTCCAGCAAATGGTCGGCCGCCAGACGGCCCACTAAAGGTTCATCGGTAGCCACCTTGGCAAAACCGCCGACGCGGTCGTAGCTGAACACCTCGACCGTGGGAAGTTGCTTTCGTTTGATCTGTTCGATCAGCCCGGGATTCTCGGCGCAAGCGATAATGCCGTCACCCCGCCACTTGTCGAACCAGGCGGGTGCGTCGTCGTTGAGACTGCGTTCGGAAAAGAAAACTTGCCACTGGCCGTGCGCCTGGGCATAGTCGGCCAGTCCGTTCAAAACACCACGTCCATAGGTCCGCGACCACTCGACCAGAATGGCGATATTGTGTCTTTTTTGCATTCACCAAGAAACCAATAATTGACGTTCTGCGGCGTTGATTATTACGGTATTTTAGCATATTATTGGGCAAAAACCAGTAGCATTTATGCTTTTGTTGCATTTTATCCCATGCGAGAAGCAATTGCGTTGACAAAGCTGTTTTGCCTCGGAAGAATGAATTAGGATGCCGGAATGATTAACTTGGGCAAAATACATACGAGCAACTCTTTGGAAAAAGGTGTTATGATGAAACGCAGTACTATTCTTCTGCTGTCGGCGCTCGTAGCAGTATTGTTCGTCGCGCCGCAACTGCGGGCGGCAGTAAGCATCGATGTGACAACCGCCGGCGATTGGATCGGCACGTATGGAAATGACGGCTACATCTTGCCATATTACCTTGGCAGCGGATACATGAGCTCGCCCCCCTCGACATTGGATCTGACATCGCTGCCGAATTTCGTTACGGGATACGGATATGCGGATTCCGAACGTAGTGGATACAAATGGGGCTCCGGCACAAATTCCGCAAGTGCCTGGTTTGCACGCTCGGCGGCTGATCCCAGGCCGGGCGTGACTACAAGAGAAACTTGCATTGCCTATCGTGCCGACAGCATGACCGTCGGCTTGAGCTTGGCGCCCGATGCCCCCAGTTTCCAGATGGCCGTGTACGCCTACCATATTACGACGGAAGTATTAGATCAAACGATCGCGGCCCAATGGCAAGGCGAAACCACGCCTTTTGATTCGGCGGCTCTCAACGCATACCAAACGGGCCAGTGGGCCGTGTTCGACATCGACCCCAACGGCAAGACGCAACTAGACATTATTCTAACTCGTGCCGCGTCATCGGCATCAGCCGATGCGATGATCCAGGGCATTATGTTCGACGCCGTTCCCGAACCCGGCATCACTGCCCTGCTTTGCTGCGGTTTGTTAACCTTGTCGGCAATTGCACGGCGGAAGCAGGGATAAGAAAACATGCTGTTTGAAATAAGGTACGGCACATACTATGCGGAATCAAAAAACTTGTATTCAGAACATGTTTGAAAATGTCTGTAGGTTGTCCATCGGCGCCACTGCTGGAAAAGCCAACCGTGGCATCCGTTTCAAAACACATTCTCAGAGAAATTACAGATTTCGCCGTCCCCTACACGGTTTTACCCTGGTCGAATTGCTGGTAGTAATTGCCATCATTGGCATCTTGATCGCTTTGCTGTTGCCGGCCGTGCAGGCCGCGCGGGAAGCGGCTAGGCGGATGCAGTGCGCGAACAACCTCAAGCAGGTTGGCGTGGCTTTGCTTTTGTACGAGGCATCGAACGGCCACTTTCCGCCCGGTGGTTTGTCTCGGACCGATAACGTAGCCGGAAGTTCCTGGTGGGTGCCGACGCTAGCCTTCATTGAACAGAGAGTCATCTCCGACCGCTTTGATTTTGAAGTTGGATGGCCGAGTCCGGAAAATCACATCCTTTTGGACAAGGTATACATTCACTTCATGTACTGCCCTTCCAGCACCCTCCCCAAGCTGACCACCAACACTGTCCAAGGGGGAAGTGCTAACCAACTCATGAGGCCTACCTACGCCGGAATCGCTGGAGCAACCAACCATCCGACCGCTTATGAGTTTTCCGGCCCGGCTAACGGATCTACTATCACTGGCCGAATATCACTTGGTGGTGTGCTCATTCCATGGGATTCGGTTAAGTTGTCCGAAATTTCCGATGGCACATCCAACACCTTGGTAGTTGGCGAGCAGTCTGGCTGGATAGATTCAGTGCCCGACACGGGTGCCGCCGACGGCACGAGAACGTCCCAAGAGTCCGGAGACCGTCGCTCGGATTCATGTCTCAGTTTCATGATTGGGCCTATGGCCAGAGTTTGGACTTCGCGTCAGTTCAACCTCACCCACGTCCATCATCGCATCAACGAGCGATCTGCCTATGCTTACGGCACACTCGGCAGCGGTGCCCCAAACATGCCGATTCAGTCGGTTCATCCCGGCGGCGCACAGGTTCTGTTTGCCGATGGCTCGGTCCACTTTCTTGAGGAAGCACTTGACATCAATGCCCTGTTCAATATGGCGAATCGCGACGATGGCGAGACGGTTTCCAAATCCGCCTTTTAAGACGGGCGGATTCAATATTGACGACAGCGGTCCCATCAGTAGGAAAGTATGAATAACTCCACATTAATGAAAAAAATAATACTTACTATTGTGCCATGGTTGATTTTTGCCGCCTTGGCCTGTGCCGGAAATGCAAGCGATGCCCATCGGGAGACGTTGGTGCGTTCGATTGTAGACGTCGTGCGGCCGCTGGGCGTTGGGCTCGACGATCAGGGCGAGTTAACCTCCGGCAACAAGCAGGGCTTGCCCAAAGCCAAACCAGAAGCGGTCACCAATTATAAGAGCCTGGTCGTCACGGCCCAATGGAGCGAGCAACGGCCGGGCCCGAACGGCGCCTTGAAAACAGTCCCTGTCACGGCCGAAATCTGGACGCGAGCTATCCAGGCGTGTCTCGATAAACACGCCTTGGTGCGGATTCCACACCGCGACAAACCGTATTATATCGACGGGCCGCTGGTCATGAAGACGGGCAGCCACCTGACGGTCGACCCGGGCACCGAGATCCGACTCAAGCCGGGAACCAGCACCTGCATGGTCCGCAACCAGAACGTCGTCGACGGTGAGCACGGACCGGTCGAGTTGGGTAAGGGAGCCGATTCGGACATCACCATCGAGAGTGGCATCTGGACAACGCTGGCCACCACCGCAAACGAGTCGAACGGAAACGCGCGCGGCAGCGGCTTCTCGCCCTGGAAACCGCTGGGCTCACACGGCACGATCATGATCAGCAACGCCCGCCGCGTGGTGGTGCGGAACTTGACGATCAAACAGTGCCGTCCGCACGGCATTCAGATCGGCAACTGTTCGGAATTCCTGGTGGAAAACATCATCTTCGACCAGCACCGCCGCGACGGTGTGCACATGGGCGGACCTTTGAAAAACGGAGTCGTGCATAATATCCGCGGCGCGACCGGCGACGATATGATCGCTCTGAATGCCTGGGACTGGAAACAGTCGAACACGACCTTCGGTCCCATCGAGCGAATTCTGGTCGACAACGTGACAGCCGAGCAACCCTCGGCGGTTCGCCTCTTGGCCGGGACCAAAAACTTCGGCCCCGGCAAGAGTGTCGATTGCGACATTTCCAATTGCGTGGTGCGAAATATCCGCGGCATGCATGAAATTAAAATCTACGATCAGCCCAACCTGGAACTGGGCCGCAACAATGATTTTGCTGATCCTATCGGCAAACTCGCCAACCTTTTTTTCAGCGACATTCATGTTGACCATCCGGCTCCGCCGTTGTTTCAGATAGCTTCCAATGTCGACGGCATCGATATAAGTCATGTCAAGCTGAACTTTGCTCCCACCGATATCAAGAAGCCTCCGTTCCGCCTGGTCGAAGTCGGCCCCATGTCGATGACCTATAAATTCGATCCCAACAATCCGGCCAGTTGGGTCGAGGTGTTCTCACCGGACACAGATTGCACCGTGCGTAATTTGACTGTCTCGGACGTGCGTTTCGCTTTAAAACAATCGCAAAAACTTTCCCCGAAAGACTTGATCCGCGTCCGGAACCAGAAGCTCAATTCCGACTATCCCAAGACCACCCCACGCGGCGGCACCGGCCATGGAATTTTGATAAACGAATGACGGTTTTTTGTCATGAAGGCCCATCCATGATGTTTCGCTTAACCTTGCCCGCACTGATGGTAATAGCCGTCTTCACGTCCTTCTGTGAAAAGGTTTTCACCGCGGAAGAATCAACCGCGGAGATACTGCAAGGATCCATGATATGGGCCAAATCGGCGCCGCCCGACCGGCAAAACTACGTCCTCTTTCGTAAAACTTTCAATCTTCCCTCTCAACCTCAGCAAGCCTTGCTGCATATCTTCGCCGATTCTCGTTACGTTCTCTGGATCAACGGCCGCTACGTCGAGCGCGGTCCCTGCCGCTTCGATCCCAAGCGACCCGAATACGACACGCTCGACGTGGCATCCTATCTGCAAAAAGGCAAAAATGTTATCGCCGTGCTGGGGCACCGCTATTTCGACGACACGATCAAGACCGAACCACAAGTGCATCCTCACGCACGCGCGGCTAATCCACCCTGGACGTCGACGGCGGGCTACTGTGGACGGATCATGAAACATGCCCCCGGATTAACGATTTTGTTGGAACTGACCAACGAGCAGGGACACAAGACACGGTTATCGACCGGACCGGACTGGTTAACCAAAGCGAAAACCGGCTTTGGCCCGTCGCCCTGGATATGGGGTAGTATTCCGGATCGCATCGACGCCCGCAGTACGCCGCGGGGATGGACATTGCCCCAGTTCGACGACTCCACATGGGAGAAGGCTGTTCGCGTGGATGGTAGCCAGTGGGGCAGGATGCATGCGCGCAGCATCCCGTTATTGCGCGAAACCGAAATCAATTCGCTTACGGTTCTGGAAAAACCTATCGCCTCCAAAGCAAACGACGCAAAATGGATCTGGCATCGCGAGAAAAATTATCCCCGTCAAAAGTCACCACGCTGGTCGGCCCCGGAAGGCGAACGCTTCTTCCGCCTAACTTTTGATTTGCCTCAGGGCGTGACCGAAGTGATTGTTCACGCCACGGCCGACAACGAATTCGATTGCTTCTTTAACGGACACAAAATCGGCGAGAACCACGGCACCATCCATTCCTGGACCAACATGGCGCGTATGGACGCCACGAAACTCACGCAAGCCGGTCGCAACACACTCGCCTTTCGCGCCATCAACGGCCCATACGGCGAGGCTTCCGATCCGGCCGGTCTGCTGGTGGTTGTCGATTGGAAGGCCGGTGACAAGAGCGGGCGAATTGTATCCGACGGCAAGTGGAAGAGCACAGCGAAGAAAATCGAAGGATGGGAACAGCGTAACTTCGACGATTCGGAATGGCAGC
>JAFGTN010000572.1 GCA_016934075.1 Pirellulales bacterium | reverse complement strand
TGCCGCCACCGCCGCCCATACCGCCCATGCCCGAACCCATAGGCGATCCAGCCGCCGAACTCGCGCCCATCCCAAAATGGCTGGCAACGTTCGGTTCGCTCGCCGCATGGAATTGTCCCGTGCTGTACTGCCCGATCACGTCGCGCACCGTGCCCGAACATCCGACGATAACTCCAATGCCCGCCGCCGAAAGGGTCTGGTGGGCGTTGGGACCACAGTTGCCCGTCAATACGTGCGTGACGCCTTTCTCGGCGATCAGTTGGGCGGATTGAATACCCGCCCCGCTACCCAGCGCGGCATTGCCGTTGTCAATCGCTTCGAAACTCAGGTCCTCCGTTTCCACAATGAGAAAGAATGGACACCGGCCAAAGCGAGGATCCACCCTGGCTTCCAAATCCGCTCCTGTTGCTGTGATGGCAATCTTCATCTGTTGTCCCTCTCGCTATGGCGAGAACAATCGCCGGATTCCTCGCAGTCTATCCTCTTGGAAACCCGGCGACTGCTCCCGCAGGTGATACTGGCGGTGACCTCAGTCTTTGACCTTCTTGGCCTCAAGTTCCTCGATGCGTTTCCGCACGCCATCGAGGGCGTCCTCCAGATATTCTGCCTGCCCTTTGAGCATGTCGAGCTGCACCTCGGCGCTCGCGCCCGGCGGGTACGCCCCCCCGTAGGGTCCCGCCCCTGCGAAGCCCGGATACCCCATCCCTGCTCGCTGCCAGCCGGTCAGGCCGGTCGCATAAAACCAGTTGCGCCGTCCCCAACCGCCGCCGCGACCCCAACCCCACAAGCCGCGTCCGCCGATCGGATTCATGTACCCCGGCCCTGAATACCCGGCGCAATATCCTGCCGCTCGTCCTGTCATCGGGCCCATCCCCGCCGGCCCTGTTCCATCGCCACCTGGCATCGCTGTACTCCTTTCCTGAAAAAGTTAACATCTTGCCATTCATGAGTCACATTTGAAAAAATACCTTTTGCCTGCATGGCTGTACGGCCGACCAAAACTCCCTGGTTGGTTGATTGATTATTTCAACGGCCAGCTGTCGGGACAGTAGTCCAACCATTTTTCGGCAATCAGACTAAAATCGGTCAAATCGACGTAGCCATCCCCGTCAAAATCACCCGGCAGCGAACCGATACCCAGCCAGTCAGCGGCAAAGTTGGCCAAATCCTCTATCGTAACGATGCAGGTTCGCGTCGTCCAAGCTTGTGTGCCATCGAAATGAATCCAGCCGATGTTCTCACCCCAGGCCCAGCCGTTGAACCGCCCGTCGGCGGCGATCGTTACCTTGTACTGATTAGCCTTGTCGCCAGGCACAGCCGGATCAAAGTTGATCCAGCCGACATTCTCGCCCCAGGCAAAACCGGATAAATTACCCGCCCCGTCATTAACCACGCCGAATTTCACCGTTTTGCAGTAAGAAGTCGTTTCACAGGACAGGTTGATCCAGCCGATGTTCTCAGCCCAGACAAAACCGGTCAGTTTATCGCCTTCGATCTGCACGCCAGCCCCTTCGTTGGGCTCAAAGTTCAACCAGCCGACATTTTCACCCCAGCCATATTGCTCGTCTGTTTCATAAGGATCCATGTTTTCGGCAGTTAACGGGCTGATGATCAACAAAAGGACAAGGTTGAATATAATCAAATTATTCTTGCCGTTCATTACAATCTCCTTCCTCGTTTTAAAAATCATAATTGGCATGAGGATTGTCACTGCTTATATAACCGCCCACAGTCGGCCCTTGGGTATTTCCGCCAGCTATGTCGTAATTCGCCGTTGTGTTGCCAGTGGCGCTATTCTTAATGATTAGATTACCTCCGGTTTCAATATTGATTCCGATATTATTACCAATCACATGGTTGCCTTCGATGCGGTTTCCGCTTCCCGTAACATGTATTCCCGCACATATATCGACACCGCCTGTTGTGCCATTGTTTTTGCAGGTACAATTGGTTACACTACAATTGCTGGCAACAAGAATCCCGTCACCTGTGTTCCCACAAACCATACAGTTTTTCAACGTTCCGCCGGAACCCACCTGGATGCCGGTGCCGTTATTACCGATAGACGTCCATGCGTGACAAATACCCCACCACCCATCTAGGATGATTCCGGAGCCCCCGTTGCTATTTGATATGCAAGTCCCATATGCGTCCACGTTTGTCATCATGCCCAATACAGCACCATGGCTGCTGTTGCGCGTAAATGAAACCTGCTCCATCGGAATTTCCGAGGCCTGGGTGGTATTCACATAAAGACCACGGCCTCCGTTGTGGTTGAAAGAAACTTCTTCCAACGGAAGAGGATCGCAACTGTTCACATTGATATATAAACCGTCCCCGACATTGTAGGTAAAAGAGACGTCTTCCAGATGACCATGAATTTTTGCCGCAGGAGCATTCATCTGCATGCCGTGGCCACCATTGTGAGAAAAGGATACTTCCTCTGTGTGGATATAAGCATCCCCGCATACGTGCATACCATCACCCCCATTGTGAGAGGCATATCCGCTATACGCATCCAAATTTGTACATACTCCCAAAAGAATTCCGTGCCCGGTGTTATGGACAAAAGAAACATTCTCCAGATGAATGCAGGAATTAGGCTCGGCCTGAAGGCCATTCCCCCCGTTATAAGCAAAGGATACCTCCTCTATGTGAACATAACGATCACCGCATATATGAATCCCATTTTCGCCAAAGGCACGGATCGTACCGTTTTTAATTGAAACAAAGGATACGTCTTCATTCAATAGAGGTGATGACACATCTTTCACCTTGACACCAGACATTGAATTAGGCACACCCGAGATTGCAAAACCACACAAATCCAGACAAACATCCTCGGCATCAATCACGATCCCGTGTTTGTTGAGTCGGCCGGTAATATTGCCCGTCAAATAGTAAGATCCGGGCTGGCTGATTTTGTAAATACTGTTTTCGTCTCCCGGAGTTGTAGCATAGCTAATGGCTATCCTCGGCGAAGCCTGGTCAATGGTCTTCATCGTCCCGCTCGTCGGCGGCCCCGGTGGGTTCAAATCTCCCGCCGAAACCATCTCAATCATTAAGCCCAGTATGAATAGTCCAACCCCGAGTATTTCGCATTTTTCTACAGATTCTTGCATTGGTTTTCTCCTATGTTCAAAGTCTCCTTTCGAAAAACGCTCAATTTCTTGTCAGTTTCGTTCCACATTTTGGACAGTCTCTTTGATTGCATGGTTGCCCGGCAACATGAGGGATCGCTGTTCCGCAACTCGGGGACAGGCAATATCCTCCAGGTCCAACCGCAAACGGACCGCCCATGCGCCCCCGTCCGCGCCCATCCCCTGCGCCACCGCCGCCACCAGGCGGCCCTGTTCCGTCGCCTCTAGGCATAACTTCTCTCCTTTCCCCCCTCTGCCGCCTTACGTCGTACGTCTACCATCCGAACCAACGCCACCCTCGGCCGCCACCGCGGCCAACGCCACCGCCCCGGCCCCGTCCGAATCCACGGCCAAACCAACCAAAGGGGCCCAAGCCCGCTCGGGCGGGAATTCCTGCATATCCGTAGGGTCCCACACCCTCCGGCCCACCGGTGGAAAGATACGCCTGCCCCGCCGGCCAGCCGAAAAAGCGGCGCCCGAACGCAGGATTCATAAAACCTGGCATGGCAAAGCCTGCACAGTACCCTGCCGCCCGTCCGGTCATAGGTCCCAATCCACGCGGTCCTGTTCCATCGCCTGCTGGCATTGCACTCACCTCCTTACGCTAATCGTTTGGAATCATACCCTGCCGCTTCTGTTTCTGTTTCTGCCTTGCGCTGTCCCCAAACCTTTGCCTTCGGGTTCATTACCACCTGCCCCGCCGTCGCCGGCCGCCTCCCCTGCGCCTACGGCCGCAACACCCAGGCATCCGAAACTCGCCATCCCACAACCGGCCGTCCAGATACGCCGCCAGCACATGATCCACACTCCCGCAGATTTGCGCGATGACTTCGATCCCGGCCGTTGCCACCGCCATCTCCAACGGGCATGAAATCGCTCCGCAAATCAGCACATCCGCACCCGTCTGGGCCAACTGCGCGGCACGCTTGTAGGGGTCGTCCACGCCGAAGACTACGTCCCAGCGTTGCTGTTCACAGCCGTCTTCGATCTCGACGACCAACACGCTGCCGGCCACGTCGAACACCGGGCTGACCCGGCCTTGCCAGTGTGGTATTGCCACCTTCATCACATAAGAAGTACATCAAATTCTGTGCCAAAAACCATCAATAATACTAAGCCATTAAATAGAAATGACTTATAGACAATACCTCAACACTTCAGAAATTCCAAAATAATGCATAATGCAATATATCAACGCCCAATGATATTCACAATGCACGACTCTTTGCCAAAGAAGGATTCTCTGGTATGTATCGAGCCAGTACGGCTGAGGGGGGTGTAACGGAACCGCAACGCCGGTGGATTCACCCCTCCATAGAGAACTCTGCAGCCGCGCACGCAGGCAATGCGCCAATTCTGCCCACACGCAAGTCGCCTTTGTCAAAAAGGGACCTCTCAACCGACCTGCGAGTCAATCAGCTCCAGCCGTGCCGATGGCAGAATTGCACAATGCAATGATATCCTCTCATTTCAAACCCCAGGTCCGCGGCACGCGCCACAGAGTTTTCGCCACAACTCACGATCATGGAAAGGATTATAGATACTTCTTTGTCACGTCGCTAGCTGGCACGACTATTGCGCATTCATAATCGGACAATTTTCTCAGGCACAAAAAAACCATAGAGGAGACACACATGATAATCGCCGTTCCTGTCGTTGAAGGCATTCTGTGTATGCATTTCGGTCACTGCGAGCACTTCGCTTTGGTGGACGTGGATATAAGCAGCAACCGCGTCTCTGACACAAAGTACGTCGCGCCCCCGCCGCACGCTCCGGGCGTCCTGCCCGGCTGGTTGAGTGAACAGGGCGCCAAGGTCATAATCGCAGGCGGCATGGGCCAGCGGGCCCAGGCAATCTTCGCGCAACACGGAATCAAGGTTGTCGTGGGCGCCCCGGCAGGAACCCCCGAGGATATCGCCCAGACCTATCTGGACGGCAAACTGGAGGTTGGCCAAAATGTCTGTGACCACTGAGCCGGCCCAGGAACTGCTGGAACAGACCCGGCGAAGCGAGCATCCCCATTGCACGGTCTGCAGCCAGGGCGGGCCCTGCGGCCTGGGCCTTCAATTCGACCTTTCAGACGACGGAAGCGTCGAAGGCCGTTTCACCGGCCGGGAAACCCTCCAGGGTTACCCGGGCACGCTGCACGGAGGAATTAGCTCCTTGCTGCTCGACGGGGCCATGACCAATTGCCTTTTCGCCCACGGGATCGTGGCCGTCACAGGCAGGATGACCGTGCGTTTCCGTCATCCCGTTCAAGTGGCCCTTCCCCTGGAAGTGCGGGGATACCTCGTCAAATCTCAAGGCCCGCTCCATACCGTACGTGGTGAAATCACGCAAGGCGGTACCGTTATGGCAACCGCCGAAGCCAAGTTTATGGAGCGACCGGGGACGACCCCGTATGGATAGTCGGAATCTACTGGAATCCGCGGCCAGGGCAGGCAACCTGCAAGACCATGCAGACCTGTCTGGCGGCGGCCGCGGAGGCAGCGCCCTACATGAAGACCGCACGGATTGAGCTGGCTGACAAGAAGATCGGCCCCTGCATCGCATGCAACGTCTGCAACTAGTGCTCTGTCGCCAGTGAACTGATGTATTATTGGTGTTCTTGCCGATGGGATACACAGAACCCAGGCAAGGAGGCCAGCCATGAAGAAGAAGTATATCGTGACGTTGAGAGAATCGGAACGAGAGACGCTCCAGGCGATGCTTTCCCGCGGCAAGGCGGCCGCACGGAAGTTGGTGCATGCGAGGATTCTGCTCAAGGCCGACGCTGGCCCTGGCGGCCCCGCGTGGCGGGATCAGCAGATTGCTGATGGCCTCGAAATCGGCAGGGCCACCGTCGAGCGGGTACGTCGTGAGTTTGTGGAAGAGGGCTTGGAGGCCGCGTTGGAACGACGCAAGCCGCGCCGGCAGTATGCACGGGTCCTCGATGGAGACGGCGAAGCGCATTTGATCGCCTTGGCTTGCCAAAAGCCGCCGGAAGGCCGGAGCCGATGGACGTTACGGTTGCTGGCGGATCGAATGGTCCGCCTGGAGTACGTGGATGAAGTGTCGAAAGACACGGTCTCTCGCGTACTCAAAAAAACGAACGTAAGCCTTGGCTGAGCAAGCAATGGTGTATTCCCCCCAAGGCCAACGCCGAGTTCGTCTGCAAGATGGAAGGCGTGCTGGAAGTGTACAAGCGCCCCTACGACCCCCAGCGGCCGGTGGTGTGCCTGGACGAGACCAGCAAGCAGTGGATCGGCGAAGTGGCCCACTACGACTATGAGTATGTCCGCAACGGCGTGGCGAACCTCTTCATGATCTCTGAGCCGCGGGCCGGGCAACGCGAAGTGGAAGTGACGGACCGGCGGACGAAGAAGGACTACGCGCGGTGCCTTCGGAAGATCGCCGATGAGATGTATCCGGATGCCGAGGTCATCGTACTGGTGCAGGACAACCTGAACACGCACTCGCCGGCTTCGCTGTACGAGGCCTTCGAGCCGATGGAGGCCCGGCGGCTGATGAATTGGTTCGAGGTGCATTACACGCCCAAGCACGGAAGTTGGCTGGACATGGCGGAGATTGAACTGGGCATTCTGGGCCGTCAGTGCCTGGCACGACGGATCGACAACGTGAAGGGGCTGTGTCGGGAAGTGGCGGCGTGGAAAACAGACCGGAATGTAGCCGGTACGAAAGTGAACTGGCAGTTCACCACGGCGGACGCGCGGATAAAGCTGCGAAGGCTTTATCCTTCATTTGAAGAGTAACAGAGCACAAGGGATTATCGTGCAGCCAGGACGATGATTTCAGTAAATTGATCGAAATCCTGGCGGATCAGGAGGTTCAGGGCATGATCCTCGGCACGCCGGTGTATTTCGGAACCATGTCCGCACAGTACCAAGCGTTGCTGGACCAGGCCATCGTATTCCGCCGCAACGACTGGCTGTTGCGGGACAAGGTCGGCGGCGTCCTCGCCGTGCGACGCGTTCGCAACGGGGGGGCAGGAACTGACCCTGCAGGCCGTCCGGGTCGCTATGCTCTGCCACGACAACATCTGCGTCGGCGACGGCAGGGATACCGCCCACTTCGGAGCATTCCTCGTCAGCGGCGCCCCCGGAGGCGTCGAGGCGGACGAGGAAGGCCGCAAGACCGCCCGCAACCTCGGACGCCGCGTGGCCCAACTGGCGATTCGTCTTGCACACACTCCGGACGAGCCAACACATGCTCCCTCATACAGCTGCCAGGCAAACTGATCTTTTGAGCCTTCACAGTATTCCTCAATAGCGGGACGACACTTGTCACTTTCACCCGAGAACTCCTAGATGAGATGAGAACTGCAGCAACACAATGATCGATGCGAACAACATCAGTGAGTATTTCAAGGAGGCGGTGCTGGAGATCATACCGTGCGCGGTGTTCATAGTGAACGCCAACGGGCAGGTTGTTTTCTGGAACAGGTCTGCGGAGGTTCTCACCCGATTCACGGCTGAGGAAACACTGGGGGGCGACTGCATGAAGCTGTACCTGGACCTGTGCAACACGGAGGATCCATCCATACTGGAGGATTTCTGTCCATTGAGATCCGGCTCTGACGGCGGCGAGCTGGAGTGCACGATTCAGCGCAAGGACGGGATGCTGGTTCCGGTGATCCGGAGGAGCAAGGTGGTTCGAAACGGGGAGGGCAAGCTTCTGGGAGCGATCGAGACGCTTGTGGACGTGAGCCTGATTAAGAGGGCGCGAAGTGAGATTCGGACGCTCAAACGTGCAATTGCGGCGTCCGGGCGCCTGGGCGAGCTGGTGGGGAGTTCGGCGCAGATGCGCAAGCTTTACGAAATGGTGCTCATGGTGGCGGACACGGATGCGAACCTCGTGATCGAGGGGGAGACGGGCACGGGGAAAGAGCTGGCGGCAAAGACGATTCATGCGGAGAGTTCGCGATCGAAGCAGATTTTTCTGGGGATCAATTGCGGGGCGCTGCCTGAGTCATTGCTGGAAGCGGAGCTTTTTGGCCACAAGAAGGGTACATTTACGGGGGCGGTCACGGATCGGGCGGGGTGCTTTGAGGCTGCGTCGGGAGGGACCCTTTTTCTCGATGAGATTGCAGAAATGTCATTTGCTTCGCAAGTGAAGCTGCTGCGTGTGCTTCAAGAGGGCATGCTCACTCGTCTCGGGGACACGCTGCCGCGATCTGTGGACGTGCGCGTCATAGCAGCAACGAACAAGAACTTGTTGGACCAGGTGAAAATGGGGCAATTTCGTGAGGACCTGTATTACCGACTGAAGGTGGTGAGTTTGCAAATTCCACCGCTTCGGGAGCGGCCGGAAGACATCCCGGATCTGGTGGTACATTTCATCCATCATTTCCGCAAAAAGTACAAAAGGGAGATCATGGGGTGCTCGAAGGAGGCGATGGATATTCTCATGCATTGCAGTTGGCCTGGCAATATTCGCCAGTTGGAACATGCTATCGAGCATGCCTTTATTGTGACAGGTGGGGACAATCCGCTCATCAAGGTTGCAAGCCTACCGCGAGAGGTTCTAGAGGGGCATACCATCGGCAGGAAGGTCGAGGGCGAGCATGCCGTCGCGGGGGAAGCTAGCGATGAGAGATCGCAGGTACAGAGGGCACTGTCCCAAGCCGGCGGCAACAAGAGCGAGGCGGCGCGGATTCTGGGACTGACGCGTGCGGGGCTTTACAAGAAGATGAAGCGACTGCGCCTGTAAACTCCTTCCTTCTGGAATCGCATACTTAATTCTAGTATGCGCCAACTCTGGTCTCATTTCATCACGGGTGCGGGGGGAGAGACGGGGCGTACGCGCGAGTGTAATTCTTTTCTGCGACCAGAGTTACAAAAATATTCATCAATCTCTTTGATCCTGGCATCGGAATTGCTAATCCTTCACGTGAACGTGAAAAACACATTCATACAACTGACGGAAGGAGCGTTACCATGAAGCGATTTCTGACGCCTCTAGTAGTAGTGTGCGGGCTGTTACTGGTCTTTGCGGCTGGTTGCCAGAGCACCTCGCGGCAGGAGCAGGGAGCAAACGCAGGCACAGCGGTATCCAAGGCAGATGGGCCTGCGGTCCGTTATCCTGAGGCCATCCCTGACGAACCCTGGTACCTGACGAGGGACTGACCCGAGGACCGTAATGGTTCTGGCCAGAACGTACCATGTAGCTTCCGGGTCACGTATCAACGACTCCTCGAGTTCCAAGGGATACGTTAGCCAACCGGTCCTGCCCGCAATGAAAGTTTGCCGGAATTTTGTCGGCCAGTAGGCCGTCAAGCAATGTGTTGGACTACTTTATTAAGGCGGATCACGATGATGCTTATCGTAAGATTTTTGGGAGTCCTCCCTTTTGTTGGAGCCTTGCTTGTGGGATGCCAATCTTCATCTCAGTCACAGACACAGACCAGGAGGGAAAGACTCCCGTTGTCCCCGCATGTGCGAAACGAAGCCAGCAACGAAGAAGACGAAACTGCAATGGAGAAACCTGCAGGTTTTTTCAAGTCCACAGACGAACAATTGATCTACCTGTACGTCGGGCCTGACTACAGTCACTAAACAGTCACTAATCAGGTGGACATCGTCGCACTTGTTTTTGGCAGCAACATGCAAGGGAATATGCATAAGAATGCACACACTCTATGCAGGAGACACCTATGCCACACCAGGAAAGCCTTCTGAAGGATCTTGACGAGAGTACTTTTTTAGAGTCGACTGTCCGTGGTGTGACACTGGTAGATTTCTGGGCGCCTTGGTGTGCACCGTGCATGATGCAGTCACCTGTTCTCGAAGAAGCTGCTGCACGCCTTGCAGGCAAGGCAACTGTTGCCAAGGTGAATGTGGATGAATCTCCCGCATTGGCACAACGATTTGGCATCCAGGGGATTCCGTCCCTACTCATTTTCAAGGATGGAGAAGTTGTGGATAGGTTGATCGGAGTTCAATCGTTGACGAGAGTTTTCGCGACCATTGAGAAGAACCTGTAACGCATGCAATCCAGCACGCTGCCTGGGGGATCAGGCAGGATCAGGGAACCGCGGGATGATCCCACTAACAACAGTACGGAACGCGAGATTCGCCCGACGGTGATCGACCGGCGGATTACCCAGGCCACCCGCGGCCAGGTTGGCATGCGCTGGTGCGAACACATCTGGACAGTCCTGGCCACCTGCAAAACAACAGGGCCGAAACACCCTCGAATTCCTACATCTGTCCCTGATGGCACACTGGTATCACACCAACCATCCTCAACTACTGTGAACGGTTATGACCATACGCAGTTTAGCTATTCATGAGACGGTATGGAATCTAAGGAAACAGTGATACAATATGAGAATCATATTCTGGATTATTCTGACCTCACACAATGGCATAATGTGATCAAAGAAAGCAACCTTATAAATGTCTGTTTCGATCTGACCCGGGTGAAAGGGATTACAACGGCGGCCTTCGCCAAATTATTGCTTATGAAAAGCGAATTGATACGTGCCGGAGGTGATTTACATGTACGGGGCTTACATGATTATCCCAAGGCATTGTGTACTGTTCTGAAATTGTGCAAAGTGATCGAAACTGACAATTCGTAAATTTAAATGTTGCTCTGCCTCACAGAACGACTTTGAACCGAGAAAATGCCGCATGTAAGCAGATAAAAGAATATTATGCAGAAAAGGAGGATCTGTGCCCATATTCACAAATACCGTACACCGAAAGGTCGACGAAAGAAACATGATCATTTTGCGGGGACCAGGAAAGACAATATTGTCGCCTCCTCCCGACTTCGGGGGAAAAGAAGATGCATTATCGCCCGAGGAAATGTTTGTAGGCGCCATCAATGGTTGTCTGATGCTGACTTTTTTGTACTTTGCAGAGAAGGTTAATATCGAGATTGTATCTTATCATTCAGAGGCGAAAGGTGAAGTCAAAAAAGGAAACGAAGGGTATGCATTTGCAAAGGTGGATGTTAAGGCGAAAATAGCTGTTTCCAATGATCGATATATTGAAAACACAAGAGAAATAAGCCATTTGGCCAAACAATACTGTCTTGTTTCCAATTCTGTGATCTGCCCTGTCAGTTATGAAGCGGAGGTGATCGGCATAGCAGGTCATTCCACGTCGAGATGCAACAATATAAAGCGCAGCAGCTGAGGATTCTAGCTTGGCTTAAGCAGATCATTAACAGGCCTTGGATTAATCAAGATATATGTGCGGCCTATGCTATATACATTGATTCTTGTCCGACGGGGGCCATTCACCAGGCACACACCGGAAAAAGCCTCAATCGCCGATGATAAATGTATTCGGTGCGGAAAATGCCGCGATGAGTGTCCGGTGAATGCTATCAAACACGACAACGAAAACATTCCGCAACCAATCACCCACAATATGGAATAGTCGCAACGTCTTCTACAGTATTACAATGATCCGGAAGAGCACGGGCGTTTTATTGATCGAATGATTCGATATCATGAAGTGCAAATCACGATTGTGGATCACACCATAGAGGCACGATATCCTGAGAATAATGGAGCATTCAATGTGTAGATTTGCAAATAGTAACCTATTTATGATCTTCGGTGTTGCAATTATGGTATGTTCTATTTGCGCGGCGGCAAATAATAATCAATACGCAGCTGTTGCTAAAAGCGAATCAGATATAACTGAGATTGAAACAACATTAACCCTTGAACAGTGCATTGAGATTTCTCTTCGTAATAATCCTGCTGTAGCACAGAAGCAGTGGGAAGCTGACACCGCCCAAGCGGAGAAAGATATTGCTCAGGGACGATTATGGCCGGAAATTAGTGCAAATGCTGGGTATATGCATTATCGTGATTACAGGCTCATTCAGCCAAGAAGGCCTGGCACCTCCGAATCCTTACAATTCACCGACGAACTTGTTTCCGGGGGCGTCGTTTTGAATCTACCATTATACACGGGCGGACGGCTTGTGAACCAGGTCAAAGCGGCCGACTTCATCACCCAATCGACGAAACAGCAGCTTCTCTTTTCTCAAGCAGAGCTGGTCTTTAACGTGTCAAGTGTGTTTTACTCGATACTCGGCCAGCGGGAAGTGATCACATCATTGATATTCTCACAAAAGACCCTACAGGAACATTATAGGAAAACCATGGAGCTGTTAAATGCCAAGAAAGCCGCAAGAGTTGATTTGCTTCGAACGGAGGTCAGACTTGCCGATATTGAGCAGCGGATAATTTATGAACGCAATGCACTCAATATTACACAGTCTTTAATGATTAGCTTGTTAGGATTGAACATACAAAACAAAACGCCGGACATCGAAGGCGAACTGATGATGATTGATGTCCCCGCCGGTCTTGGTCGGGGCCTTGAAACAGCATTGACAAATAGACAGGATTATAAATCACTGAAATCACAGTTAGAAGCTCAGCAAGAAATACTGAACATTGCCAAAGCCGGGCGGCTGCCCGAAGTGTCGCTTCGGGCTTCCTATGGAAATCGCTGGGACGCCGATTCATCAGAAGACAATTTGATCGGAGACATCGGCATCTTTGTAGTGATACCCATTTTTGAAGGTGGGAGAATCGACGCGGAAATACGACGCGAACGCAGTCGTCTAAGGGCTCACAAGGAAGCCTTACGAAAACTGGAGCTTCACATTCGTCTCGAAGTGGAATCCGCAATTTCAAATATTGAATCCACTCGGGCAAGAGTCGGTGTGATGCAGAAAGCTGTCGAGCAGGCAAGAGAATCCCTGCGAATAGAACGTGAAAAATATGATCAGGGTAAAGGGGCTATCGTGGATGTTTTAGACGCTCAGTCCGCCATGCTGGAATCACAAACAAATTACTATCGGTCCTTGTCGGACTATAACACAGCCGTGGCCCAGTTCCGTTTGGCCGTTGGAGAATAATTGATGTTCAGCAAGATTCTCATCGCCACCGATTCTTCACCTTCCTCATGGGCGGTTATCGATTACGCCAAGACATTGTATCCTCTTGGCGCCAAGGAAGTTGTGCTGGCACAGTGTTTCTCAATCAGGGAACACGTTGCATTTCCGGATCAAATCAAAACCTATGTTGAAGGATCCTTAAGGCAGCAGAAAAGAAGTCTGGAGAAACAGGGCTTTCGCACGACCGTCATAGCGGAACCAGGCCTTCCAGGCAGCCGGATCCCCCTGATTGCACAAGAGCAAAACTGTTCCCTTATTATAGTCGGATCTCATGGCCATAATTTAACAGGTGAGATTTTCCTTGGCGGCACCGTCACGGAAATTATTCATCAAGCGACAAAACCGATTCTCATTATTCATCTGAAGGTAGATGAAGAAACAGGCGGGGCCGTCCATATGCGAAAAGATAAAGATCTAATGCACCATATTCTTTACGCAACGGATTTCTCTGATTGTTCGGTAAAAGCATTTGACTATGTAAGCCAGTTTGTAAAGCGTAGCGCCCTTCACGTTACTCTTCTACATGTTCAGGATAAGACCAGATTAAGCACACATCTGGTAGGTCGATTGGATGAATTCAATGAAATTGACCGAAAACGGCTAGAATTATTAGAGGAGCATTTGAAAGCCATTGGTAATGCTCACATTGATGTGGAAATTCCCTACGGTTTACCTATCGACGAGATACTTAAACGTGTTAAAACAGGTGATGCAAGTGTCGTAGTCATCGGAAGCCACGGCCGCGGATTTATAAACGAGTTGTTCTTGGGCAGTGTCAGTCACAACGTAGCTCGCCATTGCGAAGTTCCTGTGTTATTGATTCCAGGAAAAAATTAAGACACGTGAATAATTCAGATGAAAATACGAATAAAGCAAGGAGAAAAACTGCAATGACTGCAAAGCGCGTGCTGGCTGTTGTGATTTGTGGAGTGGTTGCGATCAATATCATGGGGTGCAAGGATAACAAAGCACCAGGAAAATCAAAAAACTCTACGCGTGTTGAGGCGGTCGCAGCGGAGAAAACGCACTTGGTGGAGATTCTGGAGACAACGGGAGATGTTGTCGCCACGAACACGGTGACACTGGAAGCGACGGTTGAAGGGCCGATATCTTTTTGTCCATGGCGGGAAGGTGACCACATAGAGCATGCCGGACAAAAACTGATTGAAATCGATCGGCCGCTTTACCGGCAGGAAGTGGTAGCGGCGGATGCGGCGCTTGGCGTAGCCAAGGCAGAGCTGGCTGATCTTAAAGCCGGTGCACGCCCTGAGGAAATTGCCGAGGCCAGCGAATCCGTTCGCCATTTTGAAGATTGTACCGACTTTGCTAAAGCCGATCTGGATCGTATCAAATCACTGGTTGAGAGCGGTTCCCTGCCGGCCGAAGCTGCGGAAAAGGCCCGCGTGGATTATGTGAAATGCCACACGCAGTTGGGAGCTGCAAAAGAACGTCTGTCGATGCTCGAGGCAGGCCCTACGGAAACAGAGATTGCCGTCGCCCAGGCCGCCGTTGAGGAAACAATCGCCAAATGTGCCCTTGCACAGGCAAAACTAGACGAATGTTTACTCACCGCACCATTCCCTGGAATAATAACAGAAGTCTATGTTCGGCCGGGTGACTTGGCTACACCGCGA
>JAFGTN010000571.1 GCA_016934075.1 Pirellulales bacterium | reverse complement strand
TTCCTTTTCAGCAGTAAGTAGTTGTTATCGAATCATGGTTTTCCAACCCCCAGGTCCTTGTCGCCGATCTCCTTCGCGGACGGTTGGTCCGCTTCAGCCGCGCCGGCGTCTTCGATTTCCGTGATGGAGTCGGAAGTAAACAAATATGCTTGAAGCTCATCGTGGAACGCGGGTATCTTGCGGCGCAGCCACTCCAAGGCCATGGCCGCATGCTCGATCTCTTCGTCGCGGTTGTGAAGCAAAATTGCCTTTAGTTCTTCGTCGCGACTGACGTCAAGCCGCTGTTGATACCAATCCACGGCTTCCAACTCCTCGACCAGGGTCGTAAGCGCGCGATGGATTTCACGCGTCTCAAGGGAGAGTTCCGAGATCGGTTCGTGGTATGAAATAGTCACTTCTTTGACCCTTTCTTCTTTTTTCTGTCTATTCGTTCTATCGAAACCGTATCGGTATTTTGGTTTTCGTCTTATAAAAAAGGAACTCGGAAATTCTGCTCGTCCAAGATATCCCCGCCCGTCTCGTATAACATTGTGTCAAGGTAAATTCTAAGCTGGCTGACATTTCCCGGCCAAGCATGCCTCATTAGCAAACGCATCAGTTTGCTCGATACCGAAGGGACACACCGACCGTGAGCTACGCTCAATTCTTCGAGTATATGCCGGACTAATGATGGAATATCCTCTCTTCGCCCCCGCAGGGGAGGCACCTGAATGCTTACAACAGCCAGCCGATATCCGATGTCTTCTCGCAGGACGCCTCGAGCCACACTTTCTCTAAGATCGTAGCGAGTGGTGGCCATCAGGCGAAAATCGATTGCTCGGTCACCCGAATATTTCATGTCCGCCCTGTGGCGGGCGTCGGCAGCCTCCAGCAAACGCGCCTGTACTGTGCGAGGAAGACGTGTGATCTCATCGATCAACAGTGTCCCACTCCCGGTCGTCTCCAAGACGCTTGGCTTTTCTGAATTTCCAAATAGTTTTTCCTCCAATAATCGCGCAGCCATGTTCTCCGTGCTAAAGATCACCAGTGGTCCGTCGCCTCGCCGGTTCTGCCGATGGATGCTTTCAGCAACCTGTTTCTTTCCGGTGCCCGGTTCACCGAACACCATCACGGGACTATCCGTCTGTGATGCACGTTCGATACGCCTTGCTACTTCCATCATCGCCATGGATTTGAAGATGAGTGGACACACCGTTAATCCTTACTGATTCTCCATAAGACTTTTTCGACGAATAATCTGCAGAGGCAAAATATCATCAAAGCAAATAGCGTACCAACGTGCAAGCCGATGTAAATTGCACAAAGACACAAAACAGCGCTCTATGCCGGCGACATTCTGTCGCGGCTCTCCGCCAAGATGTCCACCTCGACATGGCGACCGACGCTTGAATCAGCATCCGGCATAAGCATGTGAGGATCTTACCAATAACTGTACTGATATTTTATGCGAATAGCGGCACCGAAGTTGCATGTATTTAAATGAATACTCCAATACTCAAATGTAAGGAGATGTCATGTCCACAAGAATGATGGTGGCCGTGTTTGACGGCAGTCAAAACCAAACGAAAACCGAGTTGGCAACCCGGTGGGCACAGCGTCTGGACGGCACAATAGCCGGGTTTGGCGTGGTGGACGAGTCGATCTGGACTCCAGCACCAACCTTGGCCAATAGCACAGTGCCTTTGCCCATGAATCAGTACGACAATGCAATGATTGCCAGGGCAAAAAAGCATGTCGAACAATCGCTCAGCCAGTTGGAGAACTACTGCAAGCAAGCCGGCGTGGAGTATCAGCGAATTCAGGTAGAGGGGTCGCCACACGAAAATATACTTGTTGAGGCCCAAGGATACGATCTGGTACTGCTGGGTAAACAAACAACCGCCGATCCGGGCATGGGCGTGCCAGCGAGAACAATCCTCGAAAACTTACTGCGGCATTCCCCCCGGCCGATTTTAGTCGTTCCAGACGGTTTCGATAAAGGCCAGGGAATACTCGTAGCCTATGATGGCAGCCTGCAATCGGCCCGGGCCTTGCAAGCCCTCGTCGCCAGTGGGATGTACGGCCTGGGCGAGATCATGGCTCTTAGCGTTGACGGCGAGTCTCAAGAGAATGCCGACACAAACGCCACCAGAGCCGTGGAGTATCTTGCCGCACATGGCATTAAAGCCAAAAAGCAGATCAAGGTCTCGGACCAGTCGGCCGGCCAGGTCATCGTAGACGAAGCCCAACGCCAAGGCGCCGAGATGATTGTGATGGGTGCATACGGCCGTTCACAATTGGTGGAATTCTTTCTCGGGTCGACAACCAGCAAGGTAATAGACGAGTCGTCAGTCCCGGTGTTCCTTTTTCATTGACATCGAGTTGACTT
Source organism: Pirellulales bacterium (assembly GCA_016934075.1). GTDB lineage: Bacteria > Planctomycetota > Planctomycetia > Pirellulales > Thermoguttaceae > JAFGTN01. Next base: position 13,309 of record JAFGTN010000571.1, on the reverse strand, counting down.
AAAGACATCGCATCTATCTGCACTTGCGGAAAAACCTGCCCACCGGTTTTGTGGTGAGGGCGCGGCAGGGGACGGAATCCATTGGAAACAAATCGTACGCTCACAAAAAAGCTGATTACGACACTGTGACATGACGCACCGACAGAATGTCGCGGAACGTATATGGTCTCAATACTACATCGCCCGCTAGCGTCGAAAATAGAACCAGATTCGCCCTCTGCGTTGTGTAACGGCGGATTGGCAAAACGGCACGCCACTTGCTCTTTAATTGCTACATGATGTCAAACTTAGTCGATGTCATATTCATTAACCACATTCGCTTACAGAGGAGACCGATCCATGGCTATTAGCAAGGGTTCCGCCGAATGGCAAGGCAATCTGGAACAAGGCAAAGGTACTATTTCACTCGGATCAGGTGGAATCGAATTACCATATAACTTTGCCGGGAGGTTTGAGGATGACGCTGGCAGCAACCCCGAGGAGTTGATCGGCGGAGCGCACGCAGGTTGCTTTAGCATGGCTTTAGCGCACGCGTTGGGCGAGGCCGGGCACCCGCCCGCGCGCATCAAGACTACAGCCAAAGTCAGTCTGGAAAAAACCGGCGACGGGTTCGAAATTCCTGCGATCGAACTGCAAACCGAAGCCGAAGTGCCCGACATCGATGAAGACGCCTTCCAGCGGTGTGCACAGACCACCAAGCAGAGCTGTCCGGTCTCCAAGCTGCTTTCCGCGGCGGAGATCACGCTAACCGCCAAACTGCTAAGCAGGCAACCGGGATGAAACGGACTGCAAAGTCCGCGAAAGACAGACAAAGGAGCGAAGCGCACCATGATCAAAACGGATGGCGATACAGATGATACAGATGTTGAAATGCGGCACTGGCAGAGTGAGCCGCCGGGCAAACTCGAGACGGAAGCTCGTAGCGACTGCGAAACGGTCGGTTTTGTCCTTCAAGGCCGCGCCAAGCTGCACCTTGAAGGAGAGACCGTCGAGGTCGAGGAAGGCGACTGGTGGGTGGTCCACGAAGGCGAATCAGCAGAGTACGAGGTGATTGAACCATTTTCCGCCGTCGAGACCATGGCGCCTCCGGCAGAGGACGCACCGTCGCGCAGGTCCTAAACGGCGGCGCACGGCGGAATGGTATTTCATTTTGTACCTGCCTTTTCGTCATCTTTTGCTTTAAAGGACTCGAGGAAAATAACATGAAAGATTTAACTCCAAAAGAATTTCAAAGGCTTGCGGGTATAGAGCGAGATCCTTGTGTGTCAGTGTTGATGCACACCCACCCAACCGGCGCCGACACCAAACAAGATCCTATTCGATTCAAAAATCTGCTGAAACAGGCTGAAAACAGCTTGATCGATGGCGGAGTCCGCGCAGCGGATGCCCGTGAACAACTTGCCCCGCTGTGGAGTCTGCTTTCCGACTCGCCATTCTGGGCGCACCAAGGACACGGCCTGGCAGCTTACAGTTTGCCGGAGAAGACGCTGCTTTATTCGGCGCCATTCTCGCTACCGGAATATAGCATGGCAGGCCGCCGTTGCTATCTGGCGCCGTTACTTCCTATAATCACAGACGACGCCGAATTTTATATATTAGCGTTGAGTCCCAAGCAGGTCCGTCTGGCAAAGGGCTCTCATCATTCGTGGCGGGAAATAGAACTCTCCGGCTGGCCGGATAACTTCGAGGATCTGGCAAGTTACATCGAGGAAGAACCGCAATTGCAATTCCATACGGGCGCGCCGCCCGCCGGTGCCGCTGGTTCCCAGCGGGCGGCCGTTTACCACGGCCATGCAGGCGCAGATGAAGCATCGGAAAAGAAGCTGCGGCTGTTGGAATACTGCCGCTTGGTCGATAGACGTCTGCGAAAAGTCGTCGGCAACGACAAAGGCAGCGTGCCGCTGTTGTTGGCATGTGACGAACGTCTGGCTTCGATTTATCGCGAAGTCAGCAACTATCCACGTGTGATTGCGGAAACCTTGACGGGCAATCCCGACTCTATCAAACTTGGCGACTTGTGCAACCAAGCCTGGAAGATCATGCACACTCAAGTCGCAGAAACGCGACAAACCGCCATCTCCCGATACCAACAAGCGGCAAGCAACAATTTGGCCGCAAAGCGATTGGAAGTTGTAATTGCGGCCGCTCAAGAGGGTAGGATCGACACGCTCTTGCTGGCCGAAGATACACAGCGATGGGGCCGATACGACCGTGAAACTCGACATCTGGATCTGCATGAGCAGCGCGCGGCCCACGACGAAGAACTGCTGAACCTGGCCATGCTGCTTGCTTACCAACAAGGTGCGGATGTGTATTTATTTGCACGAGAAGAACTCCCCGAAGAAAAACCGGCAATCGCTATCTTGCGATTCTGATTGACTTAAATAGCACAAGATATATGCCTAATCATCCAGAACATGAAGCGGAAGACCCGGCTGTGCGGGCAGTCGAGTCGCCTTGGACGCAGACATTTGACGAGGTGTTGACCGATCTCGAGGTCGATCCTGCCCGCGGACTCGCCCGCTCTGAGATCCGCAAACGCCGCAAGCTATATGGCGGCAACCGGCTGCGCGAGGCGCGACATCGCGGTCCATTTAGCATCCTTCTCGATCAGTTCAAAAGCGTGGTGCTGCTGGTGTTACTGGTTGCCGCGGCGCTGGCCTTCGTTGCCGGAGAGTTGCCCGAAGCCATAGCTGTGCTGGCGGTCGTTCTCATCAACACGCTAATCGGTTTCACTACTGAATGGCGTGCCATGCGTTCGATGGAAGCCCTACGCCGCATGGGCGAACGTCGAGTACGCGTATTGCGCGAGGGACGCGACCGCGATCTTTCAATAGACAAGCTGGTGACCGGCGACCTTGTCTTTCAGGAAGGCGGCGACGTGGCGCCGGCCGACTTGCGGCTGGTCGAGGCCAACAACCTCCTAGTGGACGAATCCGCTTTGACGGGCGAGTCGGTTGCCGTGGTGAAGAACACGGAGCCATCCGATGCCGACGCACCCTTGGCCGAACGGCAGGGCATGCTCTTCCGCGGCACGACGATTACCGAGGGATCGGGCAAAGGCGTGGTGGTGGCCACGGGCATGCAAACCCAACTGGGGCGTATCACGGAGATGGTCCAACAAGCTGAAAAACAGGCTACGCCTTTGCAGCAGCGTCTGGACCAATTGGGCTCCCGGCTGGCATGGACGGTATTGGCCATTGCGGCTGTGGTGGCCTTGGTCGGAATGGCCGCCGGCAGGTCGCTGCAGATCATGCTAGAAACATCCATTGCTCTGGGGATTGCGGCCGTGCCCGAAGGGCTGCCGATTGTAGCCACTATAGCGTTGGCGCGCGGCATGTGGCTGATGGCCCGTCGCCAGGTTCTGATCAACCGCCTTACGTCCGTGGAAACACTGGGGGCAACGCGAGTTATCTTTACCGACAAGACCGGCACGTTGACCGAAAATCGCATGACGCTGCACCGAGTAGTCACTCCAATCGGGGAACACGAATTCAACAGCCACAAAGATAACACTCCCAGTGACGGCGGTTTTGCGGAAAACTCATTGGCGCGGCGCGCAGTCGAAATCGGCATATTATGCAGCAATGCTTCCATCACGGACCTCAACCAGGACGGACAAGCCGACGAGGAGCAGGGCGACCCCACGGAGGTGGCGATGCTGCGGGCTGGTCTGGTTTTGGGAATCACGCGCGAGGAGCTTCTGCACGAAATGCCCGAGGTCCGCGAAGAGGCCTTCAGCGCTGACACGATGATGATGGCCACTTTTCACGAGACCGACAAGGCCTTCGATGTAGCAGTGAAGGGTGCGCCACAAGCTGTACTCGAAGCCTGCGTATCACAAGCCGATGATGGCGGCCATAAACAACACGAGTTGAGTGAAGAAGATCGGCAAAGCTGGATTGATCGTAGCGAGGAGCTGGCTCACGAAGGGCTGCGAGTTCTGGCCGTGGCCGACAAGCGGGTTGAAGATATTCAGACCCAGCCATATCAATCGTTGCGATTTGTAGGTTTTGTCGGGCTATACGACCCGCCCGCGGAAGGCGTGAAGGAGTCGATCCTCGCCTGCCGCCGCGCTGGTATTCGAGTAGTGATGGTCACGGGTGACCAGCCGGCAACGGCCGAGGCAATAGGCCGCCAGGTAGGGCTGCTTGCCGATGAGGAAACTTTAGCCATCCACGGCAGCCATCTGCCCGAACCAGAGGGGCTTTTGCCCCAGGACCGCGAAGAAGTGCTCAGCACGCCAATTTTTGCGCGAGTCAGTCCTGAGCAAAAGCTACAGATAATTCAAATATATCAGGATGCCGGGGAAATTGTGGCCATGACAGGTGATGGCATAAACGACGCCCCGGCCTTAAAGAAAGCCGACATCGGCGTAGCCATGGGACTACGGGGCACAGATGCCGCTCGAGAGGCAGCGGATATGGTGCTCAAAGACGATGCCTTGCACAGCATAGTTGCCGCGGTCGGGCAAGGCAGAGTGATTTTCGCCAATATCCGCAGGGCGGTAATGTTCATGCTCTGCACCAACGTAGCTGAAATACTCGCCGTGACCATTGCCGCCGTTGTGGGGCTGCCCTTGCCGCTCAAGCCATTACAGATTCTATTCCTGAATGTGGTCACGGATGTGTTCCCCACCCTGGCATTGAGCGTGAGCAAAGGCGACCCGGGCGTTATGGAACATCCGCCGCGCAAACCCGGCGAATCGTTGCTTACGCGCGGTCACTGGCTGGCTATTGGCGGGTGGAGCGCGCTGATATCCGTCTGTGTGCTGGCGGCTTTAGAACTGGCCCTGTCTGCACTGCAACTGGACACGCTTACCGCCGTAACAATTTCCTTTCTCACGCTGGCGTTCGCCAAACTGTGGTTCGTTTTCAATCTGAGAGATCCACATAGCTCGATTTGGAACAACGACGTGGTCCGCAACGGTTGGATATGGGGCTCAATCGTACTTTGCGCCTTAATCCTAGTGGCGGCGGTTTACGTGCCGGGCCTGTCAAGGTTACTGAAAACAGCCCCACCCGGCTCCGCCGGATGGCTCTGTGTGCTGGGGATGAGTCTGGTTCCGGCGGTTATCGGACAGCCGCTGTTGGTGTACTGGAAAAATGCGAGCCGATTGTCATCCCGTATATCAACGGATTGAAAATCCTGTATATCAACGACTATTTATACAATGGCACAGCAGATCATCGCTGCTTACGAATTGCTTCAATTAGCTCGCTCTTCCTCATCTTACTGCGTCCCTCGATCTTCATTTTCGAGGCAATGTTGCGCAACTCCTCGACCGTTCGGTCCTCCAATGGCAGATTCGGATTACCCGTGCCCTGTGTAGTCTTGTATGGCGTACGGCCTTCTTGCCGTCGTTGCTTATTGACCGTGCGGGCCGCGATTTCCTTGGCCCTCTCGTCTGATTTTCCGCGTTCTTTCGCGCTCTCCAGGACGTGTTTGTATTGGCGTTCGTCCTTCTCGCTCCATGCTTCGGGCATGTCTATTGCTCCTTAAATAGTGAGTCGGTTATGAGGTCATAATTTTAAATTACATTCTCATCGAGGCCGCGTGACTGATCATCACAGGGTTCTTCTTCACAGGTCTGATGGGCGCGTTGTTTAATCATTTCCAGATCTTGGAGAAAAGAACACCACGCGGTATCATCATTGTTCTCTCGATCTTCTTCAGCGTTTGACGTCCGCCGATTTTCAAGATCCGTAAGGATACTGGTCATGGCTTCGAGGATGAGACACCGTCGGCATTTGTCAAGATTGCCCGCATTGTAATCTTGTTCAACAAGGTTCAGTGCAGGTCTGAGTATCGATTTATGAATATCTTCTTTGTGGTCGCCGTGAAAATAATTTTCTATAACTGCGCGGGCCCCGTTACTGTCAAGTTGAAGTAACCGTTGATAAAAACGAAGATGTGGTTTTTGCGGCAAATCGGCGGCCAGAAGTGTATCAAAGAAGGCCAGTTGTGGAACATGCCGGGCAACGGCAATCAGGCACACAGTAAGCGGCGTTGCCAGTATCAGGCCGACCGGACCCCACAGCCATGTCCAGAAAAGAGCCGCCATTATTACACCCAAGGGTGTAATGCCAGCGCTGGAGCCATACATGAGCGGTTCCAGAAAGTTGTTGATAATAAGCTCCAATGTGACAAACATGCCGGCCGTCAAAAGCGGGCTAAACCAACCCTCGAACACGGCCAACGACAACAGAATCGGTCCCAATGCGCCCATCCATGGCCCCAAGTAAGGCACGAAGCGCAAAACTCCGGCCAGCAAACCCCAGAGAAAAGCATTGGGCAATCCGATCATCCAAAGGCCCAGGGCGACGACTGTTGCATGTGCTGAGTTGATGCAGAGCTGCATCAGCAGGTAACTGCTTACGCGGTGGCCGGCGTCTATTAAGACCTGGTTCGTGGCGTATATATGCGTGTTGCCCGCCAGGCGAATCACCCGGTCGCCCAGATCATCGCGGTAGAGGAGTATGAAAACCACTAGCACAAACACCAGCGCGGACCATCCCAACGGCGATAATATTGTGCCCAGCCAGTTTTTCGCAACACGAACCAATAGCGGCGAATCGTTGACGACTTTTACGGCAATCGGATCATTTCCCAACAACAAATTCTGCGTGGGCGACTCCTTCTGGGGTGAATCGCCTGATTGGGCGGTTTCCGAACCCGAAAGCTCTTCCTCGATTTTTACGACGGTTTCAGCGGCTTTGCCGAATAAGCTACCAGTCGCTCCTTTCAGCGAGTGTACTCGCCGACTCAGATTTTTCTCGTATTTCGGCAATTCACCAGTAAAATCAACGGCCTGCTGCCCCACCGCGAATATCAGCAATGCAACCAGCAGGAAGACAAGTGCAACCGTTATAATAACCGCTCCAACGCGACCTACGCCCAGTCGTTCCAGACGATTAGCCAAAGGCGCCAAAACAAAACTAAGCAGAACGGCGATAGCTATAGGCAACAATATCTGCCTGGCTAAATAGAACACCGCAACGATTACAGCAATCACGGCCAACGTACGCAGTGACACTGCAATATCATCCTTCGCGCCGGCAGAGTCCGCCGTAGGAAATATTTTTCCGGAATCACGTTTGGTTACACTACGTCCTGCCATTATTTATTTGTTTGTTTATGGACGAATGGCCATAAGGTTAAATTTTCTCTCACTAATCAATGCGGAAAAAACAATTGATGACATCATGGAATTGGTCTTCGAGAACCTCCAAATACAAAGATGATTATGAATAGAACCATAAATATATAGAAGAGAATCTTCGCGATACCTGCAGCACTGGCGGCAATGCCCCCAAAGCCAATAATCCCAGCTATAATGGCAATAATTAAAAAAGATAATGCCCAATATAACATTATACAACTCCCTTGTTCTAACAAGTTAGAGGTACATTCGCTTCTCAATGCTAATGAACCTGGCAGAGCATTTTTTATTGCGACTCATAGTTGCCTTGGAAAGAGTGCAATTTGTATGCCAAATACAAAATGTGCTGGATATTTCACTCTGGTGGGTAGCGACCGCAAGGACGGTTGTTCATCCGTTAACTTCGCCTTTAGCGAGGCCGTTATTTTTGTGCGGTAGCAGTTTTATGGCACTCGATTTGCAGGTTGATTCAATAAATATTTTCTTTCAGATACATATACCCTTTACAATTCTGGCCATGAACATCGTTATGTTTACAAATACTTATTTTCCTCACGTTGGCGGAGTGGCGCGATCCGTAAAGGCGTTTTCAGACGAGTACCATCGGCTTGGGCACCGAGTATTGGTAATCGCTCCACAATTTGACGGGGCCAAGAAGAATGAAAAGCATACCATCCGCGTTCCCGCGATCCAGAATTTCAATGGTAGTGATTTTTCCGTACGGCTGCCGATTCCTGGATATGTTACCGAGGATCTAGATGACTTTAAGCCCGATTTAATTCACTCACATCATCCTTTTCTTTTAGGTGACTCGGCCTTGCGGGCGGCGGCCAGAAAGAACCTGCCGCTGGTTTTCACACATCATACTATGTACGAACGTTATACGCATTACGTACCTGGTGAATCGAAAACTCTTCGAAGATATGTGGTGGATCTCTCCACCGGTTACGCCAATCTCTGCAATCGAGTTTTCGCTCCTAGCGAAAGTATCGCTACCGTGCTCCGGGAACGTGGAGTGGAGACTCCTATCAAGGTTGTGCCTACCGGCGTGGATCCAAGTAACTTCACCCAGGGCGACTCCGCGAGAATCCGTGAAGAATTCCGTATTCCTGCGAGTGCCTACGTTGTGGGTCATGTAGGACGTTTGGCACCGGAGAAAAACCTTGAATTTCTGGCGCGGGCAGTGACGAAATTCATGCGCCGGAGCAAGAAGGTGCATTTTTTGGTGATCGGCTCAGGACCGTCAGAAGGAGAAATACAACATATCTTTATAGAGGGACATTGCTCATCTCGACTACATTTTGCCGGGACTCGGCAAGGACAAGACCTTATCGACGCATATCACGCCATGGATGTGTTTGCATTTGCCTCGCAGACCGAGACGCAAGGTATAGTATTGACAGAGGCAATGGCGGCTGGTTTGCCGGTGGTTGCCTTGAACGCTCCAGGTGCTCGAGAGGTCGTTTGTGACGGACAAAACGGCCGACTGGTCAAACAGCAAGACGTCGGCGCTTTCGCCGATGCATTACAGATGATATCTCATGCAAATGAAAATGAGGGGAAATCCCTAAGCAAGACCGCTCGCGATACTGCAGAAAGTTTTTCTATGTCCTGTTGTGCACAAAAGGCGCTGGAGATTTATGATGATTTAATAGCAAGTCATCCGATTGAAAAACCGGAACCAATCATGATCCGCGGGAGTAATTGGGAATCTGCCTTGAGGGTACTTGAGGCTGAATGGAATCTATGGTCAGTGAGGGCTCACGCGGCTGGAATTGCAATTACGTCCAACATATGAGAGCACGAATTTTCCGACATATTGTCGCATGAAAAGGACATTCTGTCGTTAACGGATTCAATTCATTCATTGAGTAGATGCAAAAACACTTGATTTCCACCCATGGTGGGGAACAACACGCCGGTGTTTTTCGTCCGTGACCCGATGAAATTCCAGGACTTCATCCATTCGCAGAAACGGCGCGCGGACAGCGGTCTACGGGACCACGACATGCAGTGGGATTTCTGGACCCTCTCGCCGGAATCTGCCCATCAGGTGACAATTCTGATGAGCGACCGCGGTATTCCCAAGAACTATCGTCATATGAACGGCTACACGAGCCATACCTACATGTGGGTCAATGCCAAAGGCAAACGCTTCTGGGTGAAATACCACTTCAAGACCGATCAGGGTATTGAATTCCTGACCCAGCAGGAGGCCGATCGCATCGCGGGCGAGGACGCCGATTATCACCGCCGCGACTTGTTCGAGGCGATCAAGCGTGGCGATTACCCCAGTTGGACCTTTAAGGTTCAGATCATGCCGTTCGAGGAGGCCGAGACCTATCGATTCAATCCTTTTGACCTAACCAAGGTTTGGCCCCATGGAGACTATCCTCTACATGAGGTGGGGCGGCTGACCCTGAGTCGCAATCCGTCCGACTTTCACACCGAGATTGAACAAGCCGCTTTCGAGCCTAATAACCTGGTGCCAGGCATCGGTTCCAGTCCCGATAAGATGCTGCTTGCTCGCCTGGTTTCCTACGCTGACGCCCACCGTGCACGCCTGGGTGTCAATTACAAGCAAATCTCGGTCAACCGGCCAAAATGTTCCGTGCACAGCTACAGCAAGGGTGGTGCGATGCGAATCGAGAAAGTCTCCGATCCCGTTTATAAGCCGAATTCCAAAGGTGGCCCCAAGGCCGACACAGAGCGCTATCCCGAGCAAGCTGTGTGGAGTGCCGATGGTGAGTTTATACGTGCCGCCTACACCCGGCGCAAAGATGATGACGACTTTGGCCAACCGGGGACATTGGTACGCGAAGTAATGGACGATGACCAACGCGACCGGCTTGTGTCGAACGCGGCTGGGCACCTGAAAAATGGGGTGACCGAGTCGGTTCTTGAGCGTGCGTTAGAATACTGGCGCAATATCGACAAGGATATCAGTGATCGTATTGCCAAGAGCATACAAGGCAATTGAATTTGTATGATTCCACAACTTGACAAGAGATTGAAACAATCCGCTAACAACCGGTTACAGCGGCGGATTGACATTCGAACTGCCGCTGAAGCGATGTGTTGGGCTGGCGCTGGCGAGATATCCCTGAAAATAGGCTGTATTTCGGCAAGCATTATTAGCAGTTGATACACTGGAACAAACAATGATTGCTGTTTTCACACTTCTGATAGTGTTGATTTTGTCAATGATCGTTGTCAAGATAGCGTCTGTCGCTTTGAGTCTTACGGGGATGTCATCAATCCCTTCGTAAGTAGGTGCAGGCGGTAAAGCCAAAAAGGTTAGTTGCGTCAAATAGACAGACTACCGCGACAACCTGTCGTCTTCGTGACTGGCGGCATGCTGTTGGGCCATTGCGAAAAACCTCGCTGTTTTGGCAAATGAGCGGATTTAACGTTGGCATGCAGTTTGCTAACTAATACTGTATAGTGAGCAGCCGGGCGAGCTTTCGACCGTTGACATTGAGGTTTTTAAAAAAACCGACTCGCTTGAAGCTGAAGAATAACTCAAAGGGAAAAGGACTTGATACGATGAGCGAATTAGTTGTAATCGGATACGACGACAAGTTTAAAGCCGAAGAGGTGCGTCTTGAGTTGTTGAAACTGCAGCGAGACTACCTCGTCGATATGGAGGATGCTGTGGTGGCTGTCAAGGACGAGGCCGGCAAGGTGAAGTTGCATCAGATTCACCATATAGTCGGCGCAGGGGCAGTTGGTGGTGGATTCTGGGGGCTGTTGATAGGTCTACTTTTCTTGAATCCGCTGTTCGGAGCTGTGCTCGGGGCCGCAACAGGAGCGGTTCTGGGGGCTTTGAGCGATGTAGGCATTAACGACGATTTTATGAAAAAACTAGGGGCCACACTCACCCCGGGCACATCCGCGCTATTTGTGCTGGTCCGCAAAGTCACGCCGGATCGTGTCATCGACGAAGTTAAGTCCTACGGTGGTACTTTGTTGCGGACATCTCTCAGCAAGGAAGATGAAGCGGCTTTGCAAAAGGCATTAGATTCGGTCAAAGAAGAGCAATTGGCCGAGAATAGCACTTCCACTTCACCGTAATAATAAGAGGATAATAACGAGAAAGCATTTCATGCATCAAACCACCAAAATACTTGACCTACTGATACTTGGCACAGGTCCGGCGGCAAGCAGAGTCGCTTCCAAATGTGCTGAAACCGATTGGCATATAGGTATTGTTGACCCTCGACCTTATGGAGGAACATGCGCACTACGTGGTTGCAATCCGAAAAAAGTGCTCGTTCGCGCGGCGGAACTGGTAGATTGGGTTGGGCGCATGGAAAATAAAGGCGTTCGCAGCGAAGGCGCGATAATCGACTGGAGAGAAATGATCGCCTTCAAACGGACATTTACTGAATCTGTCACTTCGCACAACGAAAGCATGTTCGAAGATCTGGGTATTGTAAAATTTCACGGCAATCCGCGATTTTTGACACCAGACAGTGTTGACATCGAAGGTCAAAAGATCCAGGCACGGCATTTTGTTGTCGCTACGGGAGCTGTCCCAACCAGATTAGGCATACCTGGAGAGAATTATCTCGCCAACAGTGATGAATTTCTGGAAATGGATCATCTTCCAAAGCGTTTGTTATTCATAGGCGGGGGATATGTGACCTTTGAGTTTGCACATGTAGCCGTGCGGGCAGGGGCCGAGGTGTCAATTATTGAAAACAGTGATCGTCCACTCTCGCGATTCGATTCAGAATTGGTCGATGCACTGGTGGAGCGGACTTGTGAGTTGGGTATCGAACTTCGGACAGAAACGGAAGTAAAGTCGATCAAAAAGAATAGCAACGGAAGCTTGGCGGTGGAAGTCACTTCAGATGGCTCCAGCGAGTTACTTGAAGCTGATCTGGTGGTGCATGGCGCTGGGCGAGTGCCCAACACCGATGATCTCGATTTGGAGCGAGCTGATGTCCGCTACGGCCCAGAGGGCATCGAGGTCGACGAATACCTACAAAGTGTTTCAAATTCTTCAGTATATGCCGCGGGCGATGTAGCGGCAAACGGCGAGCCCCTACTGTCACCGGTAGCCAGGGAAGATGGACAGACCTTAGCCGAAAACCTACTATCTCCCGATAATCGCCGCAAACCCAACTACGGACCCGTAGCTACGGTGGTGTTTTCAGTCCCGGCACTGGCGTCCGTGGGGCTTGATGAGGAGCGTGCACGGCGCGCGGGATTGAGATTCTCCGTCAACACCGGTGACCGCTCGCTCGACCATTCCATGCAAAAAGTAGGCGAGCAACACGCGCGATATAAAGTTCTGGTGGAAGAAGAAAGCGACCGTGTATTGGGAGCACAACTGTTGGGACCCGACGCTGCCGAAACCATCAATTTGTTTGCTTTGGCAATCAAACACAGGATCTCCGCTCGCGAGTTGAGGTCGATGCTCTTCGCGTCTCCTACGTTTATCGATGATGTGCGGTTTATGGTTTAATTATCCTGCGCCGTGTCTATCGGAGAGAACGATGCTGAGGATCATCTAGTTTCAGTTGCGTGGATACGCTTATATACGGTTTTGAAATCACATATTATCCCCTATTTCAGGGAGTAGGTCTAATGTTTAAAGAAACAATTTACACTCCAGGTGTGGCACATTTGTCTTACATTATCGGCGATGGCGGCCAGGCGGCTGTGATCGACCCGCGTCGCGACAGCGATGTGTATCAGCAAATCGCACATCGCGAAGGCGCTAAAATCACGCATATCTTCGAAACGCACCGCAACGAAGATTACGTTATTGGCTCGCTCGATCTGGCACGCCGCTGCGGAGCCCAGATCTACCACGGCAGCCAGCTTGATTTTAAATACGGCAACCCTGTAAATGAGAGTACCGAATTCATGCTAGGCAAGGTGAAGCTTTCGATCCTGCATACTCCCGGCCATACCATGGAGAGCATCTCCGTCGTCTATCGCGACTTGTCCTTCAGCGACGAGCCTTTGGGAGTGTTCACCGGCGACGCATTGTTCATCGGCGACGTGGGCCGCACAGACTTCTTCCTCGACCGCGCCGAGGAAGTGGCGGGCATGTTATACGACAGTATTTTCGAGAAAATCCTGCCCTTGGGCGATCACGTTCTGTTGTGGCCGGCCCACGGAGCGGGGTCGGTG
>JAFGTN010000570.1 GCA_016934075.1 Pirellulales bacterium | reverse complement strand
GCAGCGGGAATCGGATGGCAAGGTTTTCCGAGTTCGTGATGTCGTGATCAAACGGACATATTGGAACGATGTGATGCAAGCGTGGGGCGATAGTTGCTCATTCTCAGTCGAGGAATTACCGAGGGTGCGCTTGGTTGCGGATCAGGCCTATGCCTTCTGTCTGGAAGCCAGGGAGCGCGAACGGGAAACAGAAAAAAAACAGAACCGTACCGGATCTTAACTCATACGAAACATGTGAAGGAGTTAGAAAATCATGATTGCGGCAGCATTTTTGGTGACGTTTGTCTTGTCGTTTTTCTCAATTTTTCTTGTGTGCGGCCAGCTGTTACCGGCGCTGCACATGCATGAAGACACTATCAGCCGGCTGAGCGCTCGGGTGGCTGAATTGGAACGAGGAGAGTCATTGCCAGAGCATGACTCGGTAGCTGAAGCCCGAGCTAATTTTCAGGCCTTGAATAAATAACTCAATAAGTAAGGAGTGATGTCATGGTTGTGGGATTACTAATGATAACGTTTTTCGTTAATTTTTTGGTCTTCCGTCGGCTGATGGGAGACGTGATGGAAACAACAAACGTGCATTTCAATGCCTTGCACAAGATCGATCGGCGGTTGGCGAACGTGGAATGGAAGCGAGGCATGGAAATGCGAGAAAGCATTTGTTTCTGGTCGGAAACCAAACAAATCATGGGACCGCCCAACTTGAAGCGACGGGAATTTTGCTGGCTGGCACCTCGGCCCGGTTCACGATTGCCGGCCGATGCGGAGTTCGGCGTTTCGTAGAGGCCATGGCACACATTCGTTAGAAAGGAACGGAAAATGATACCAGTTATATTGTCCGTGATAGCGGTCGCTGTCATTGTGAATTCGATTATTTTGACAGCCCTATTTATCGAAGTTCGTCGGGCTCGTTTTGGCCACCGTTATGAAAGTATTTCTTACCAGCCTCAACTTGATAATAAGTCAAGTGTCTGGTCGTCAGTGTCCTGTCAGGGAGTTTCTCGGGGACAAACAGATGGCAAATAACTCCAAACAATATCCTCCGGATCCAGATCTTCCGCTAATAGGAATCGTTATTTCAACCGCGATCATATTTGTTAGTGTGGTCGTTTTCCTTCGACTCCTTATTGATCATTCCTATTCATCGTTGCCTTTCTGCGTGCTATTTATTCTTTTCGGTTGGGCTGTCTGCTCAGCCTGTGTTTCTGTTTACAAGGAGGCCGTATCTTTCAATGACCGTTTCGAACAGGAGTTGCATATCGCTCGTGATGAACTTCGAATATTGGGTGATGAGAACGATCGGGAGGCCCATTGTCGCAAGTGGTTCATCCGGATAACCAAAAATGCACGCAAAACCAGAGAAGATTACGAGAAGCGTAAAGGCGATATCAAATGGATCAGGTACCTGGAAGCACGCTCTGAAGAAGGCGGTGACGTTATTCTCAAATGGTATCGTCGTGAGCTTGATTTACTCGAAATGGCTGAACACATCGACGCCAATACGACCAAAGCTGAGCATAAAGAGGCGCAGGCCAGGGAGAACCTGCGAATTGCTGGTGTGACGATCCTGGGTGAAGAGGAAATTGAACTTGAGCGTGAGCGAATGCGGGATGCTCTTTTACCGCGTAAACCCTGGGAAGAAGTGCTGTGATACCCAAGCGGAAACCGACGCTTGATTATTCTATCGCCGGTATAACGAATCGGCTGCGGTCCCGAACACGCCAGCCGCGTCGTTCGCGGGCCGATCAATATGTCGGTCGCGATATCGATACGGGAAAACGGTCTTACTTCAAATGGCCCGGACAGGGCTACCATACCTTGATCTTTGGGGCAACACGGCGGGGTAAAAGTTATTTCCTCGAAATGTTGATTTGCTACTGGTTGTATCTTCGTCAGGTTTGTCCGGATAGGTGTCCTGGATTTGCCTTGATTGATCCGCACACGCTGACTGATCGCGTCCTGGAACGACTGGTTCAGTTTGGGGTCGATCCCAGTGACGTCATCCTTATCGATCTTGCTGACGAATCGTGTCTACCAGCATTTCAGCCGTTTGCCCGGCATGGAGCGGCGATCGAATTTCAGGTTGGCGCTTTTAAGCTTGCTTGTATCAAAGCTTGGGGGAAGGATGACTTCGACAGGACGCCACTCTTGGCAAGATGGCTTAGTAACTCCGTGTTGCCCCTGATCGAAGCGAATCTTAGTCCGGCCGAGCTTGAGTGGATGCTCTCACTAGACGATTTCGAACCGTTGCGTCTGGCTATTTTGAAGCAATGTACTAACTCGGCTGTCTGTCGAGCCTGGACGAAAGAGTTTCCAGGATATCGATCGGTCAATCAAAAAATGGATCAAATTGGCTCCAGCGTGAACCGCCTTGAGCCTTACTATCAACAGCCATTTTTACGCCGTCTGTTCGGCCGGGTCAGCCAGGTGATTGACTGGCGGTCGGTGATGGATAGCGGCAAAATCGTCATCCTGCGCTCATCTGGCGGCAACATCTTGCATTCGACCGAGACCAACCTGATCTCCACCCTGTTATTAAACGAGTTTGTACGAGGGGCATTGCGTCCGCCGAGTCGGGAGAAGGAGAGGAATTTTTTCGTGGTGGTTGATGAACTGCAGAAGAGCTTGTGTACGGACCATCTCAATCTAATGCGGGAGACGGCGAAGTATCGTACCATCTTCATTGCCGCCACGCAAAATCCATCGGCACTGCAGGCTCACGACGAAGAACTATATCTATCAGCCTTGTCAAATTGCCTGTCAAAAGTCATTTTTGGCGGTCTTACCTGTGAGGAAATTGAAAAGTTAGCGCGTGATGCTTTCGCTCCGGTAGTTGATCCAGATTTGGTGAAATATGATCTGGAACGAACTTACTTCGAGCCGCGCGAATCGACTCGGACGGTGCCTTCACATACGGATGCCCACTCCGAAATGGCGGCTCATTCCGACATGGCGGCCGAGGGCACGTTTGATTCATGGTCCAAGGTCACGCACGGTTCAAGTAGTACCGGGACATCAATTCCCATTGATGGCATGTTTTTACCGACGAACTATGGCGCCGGTACGATGAGTGAAGGTTCGGTCAGTGGCCATGTCACTGGACAAAGTGGTGCTCATAGCAATACCCGTGGTCACAGTGATACACATGCCAGTAGTGACACCGTTGCCGACGGGTATTCGGTTGTGCCTTTTTACGAGCTGATCAAGCGCCGCGAACTGTCCAGTCGGCAGTTTCGTGATCTGCGAGAGCAGAATGAGATGGCCATCAACAGATTACATTGCCTGCCGCCTCAACAGGCCTTGTTGACAGTCACCGGTGAACCGCCGGCCATCGTCCAGATTTCAAACCTGCCCAATGCGAATGTGTCTTCACAGACTATTCATGAATATCGCAAACGGATCATGGCCAATCCGTACTACGCCACGCCGGAACAGATCGATCGGGAAATTGAGCAACGCAAGCAGGATTTGTTGGCTTCATTGGGACCGTCGTTTGGGGCCTTTTTGAAACTGCAGCAGAAACAACCGGCTCGCTCGGCCGTCACTGCCAGGGCAGCAAATAACAGGCGGATGGTACATACCAAACAGACAACACTTCAGGATACGGTATCCGGTAATAATAACCTGCATGTTCCGGTTACGTCAGCATACTATGCCAGAGAACCGATCCCGCCGGCGATCGCCATGCATCCGGAAATTACACCGACAACATCCGGTAATAGTGAAGCATCCACGGCGACTGATCCGGTGGGTCTGCTGGCCGTTGAGCATGATAACCTGGTCTGGTCGGACGAGACCGCCTTGCGGCAATTTTTGGGCAAACTCCGACAGCTGGCACCAGCCGAACGGCGGCCGTTTCTGGTTCGTCTGGCCATGGATTCGCACAAACCTATGAGTTACTTCAACCGAATTATGCGTAGTCTCAATGGTAAGTAATACCGATAAGAAGATCGATGTCGACCATTTGAAAACCCGCGACCTGGAATTGTTCAATGCGTTGTGGGAGGGCCGTTTCTGCACGGTACGCCAGGCCAGCCAATATATCTGGACACACAAGAATTCGTGTAACAAAAGATTGCGGCAACTGGAAGAATCGGGATACATTCGCCGTCAAAAAGACATCGATTTACGCGATACGATTATTAGGCCTACTAAAGATGCCCTGGATGCCTTGTTCGAATGCCGTCCGGATTTACAGAAAAGCTCTTTATCCAGTTGGAAATGGGCCCAGCTCAACACCCGCAAGATCAATTTTTGTTTCCATGAAGCACAAGTCAATGAAATACGTTTTCGACTGATTGAAGCCTGCCAGGCTCGGACCGACATAACACTTCTTGGCTGCTGCTCGGGTACCCAAGCTCAAGAATGCTTCAGCACCAATGGCTCTCAAAGACGGTTGCGACCAGACCGCCGCTTGGAATTGGAAGTATCCTACTCTTGCAAACCACAGATATTTTATGTCGAAGTCGATTGCGGGACGAAACCGATTCGACGCCGTCGCGGTTGGGATGTGGTCACCCAGCTGTTGCGATATCAGCATTACTACCTATCTGAATCACCCCCGCCGTTTCGTGTACTGATTTTATGCTCTTCCAACAAACGCGTAGATAATATCCTCAATACGCTCGACAGCGAAGCGGACAAACATCCTTTGGGCGCACTGATGCGGGCCTATACGGAATGGGACCTCTTCATGGCCAACCCTCTGGGGGAGATCTGGATCCCGGAGTGCGCTCCAATGGAGAATTACTCAATCGTCGACGAATGGCCGAATTGGCCCACGTTTTGACAGCTCCTCCTGTCGTTTTGACCCGAGTTTGCTTCCAGAACCATGGTTTGAGCGAGGTATTTTCGGACGTGACGACGCCGGCCGCCTCCTTTTTTTAAATCCCACCCACCCATGGGCGGTGGCACGTTCCTGCTCGCCTGGTCTCTCATCTTACCCCCGACCGCACCCCGTCAAGGACACTACG
>JAFGTN010000569.1 GCA_016934075.1 Pirellulales bacterium | reverse complement strand
GTGTCATGTGTGTCTCCTCGATTGGTCATGAATCGGTCATCTGACTTGAATTCAAGACGCTACCAAGTAGCATCGATTCATGAGGGAATGTGGATGGGGGTATGACAATTAAGGCATGAAAAATGGAATTTGACACCTGTCAGTTCCGGATTGGGGATCGGAACTATAGATACCAAGTGCAAACTACCATTATCCTAACGGAAGAGAGCACAAAAATCCAACCGGGATCTTAATTTTATCAGTAGATCTCGATACTTTTCAGCACACCGCCGCCCGAGGCTTTCGAACCGTAGAGGCAGCGTTCGGCGCTTTCTACCAGGCTTTCGGGTGGGAAATTCTTGGGGGGCATGGCAACAGTGGCTGCTCCCACGCTGACAGAAAGCATGGGCTGGTGCTCATGGGGCACGCTCTTAGTAGTTGCAACGCTGTGGGCAAAGCTCTTGACTGCCTGAATCAGTTCATTGGCTGCTCCCTTGACTTCGTTGCGGTCGCAATCGATGAGGATCAGCGCGAAAGCGGCCTCTCTTACCGGCACACAGTCAACACTGGAGTATTCCAAGTTTCGACAAAGTAATTCCAGCCAGCGGCACACTTTTGTGTATGTGTCTTTGCCCAAAGCGAAGATGATCTGGTCTACTTTGTTGAGTTCGACCATCATCAGGCTGAGAGGGCGACGAGCTTGCCGGCATGTGGTGACGGCCATCTCCAAACGTGAAAGCAATAACGTGTCGGCTGACGCGACAGTGGCAATGTCGCTTGTTAGCGGCACGGGTTCCGAGATAGGTCTCGAGCTTGGGGTTACGGGTTTAGACGATTGATCCGAATTACTGTCATTTGAAACACTGCTGTGATCCGATCGAGATGAAGGCTTTTTGGTATACCTCTTGACCGCCGAACCTAATGTGCGTAACTGCTCGGCCAGCGCCATCGCTTCGGTCGAGCAACTCATCTCCGACTCGCGGCCCAAGCGAGCGGCCAGCATATCTTCCGCGGCCGAGGCGGCGGTTGAGGCTAATTGTTGATGAGCTCGGTCCAAAAGAGCACGGTAGCCGTTGCCCGAGTCGTCAGACGCACCCATGGAATCCAGCTTGAGTGAAAGCACGTCGGCCAGGTTATCGACTTTTTCTTCCAAGTCTTCGACCAGAAGGTCGAGTCTCTGCTTGGATAGATTGTGGCCGTCGCGTCCGGCATCGACCAGTTTTCCGAATACACTCGTGTCGCCATCGGCCAGTAGTTTTGCAAGCAGTTCGGCCAGACGCAGTATCTGCCGCTCCGCGCGTTCGTCGGGCGAAATACGATCCAATTCGCTGCTTGTAACATTCCAGCGGACCGTACGGACCAGTGATTCGGGCAAGCGCCAGTGGTCCAACAGCTTTGAGGTTAATTCGGTATGGTCGAAGCCCATGGCTTCGACTTCCAGCTTTCTGAGATCGACTTTACCGGTGAATGCCTTATCCAGTAAATCGACGTATGGGCTTCCCAATTCCTCGATTAGAATCATTTCGCCGATGTCCTGGAGGAGACCGATGATAAAGGAGTCGTCGCCCGGCCGGTTCCAGATGCTTTGGCTTATTTCACGCGCGGCCACGGCCTTGGTAAGGGTGTGTCGCCAGTATCGGGCCAGAATATCACTGCCCACGCGCCCGAAAAGTCCCGATGGCAGGCTGAATCCCAACACCAAGAGCTTAAGTGGCTTGGTGCCCAGCAAGGCCAGGGCCTGGTTCAAGTCGGAGACTTCTCGCGAAAGACCGAAAAGCGAGCTGTTGACCACACGCAGAAGCCGAGCGGTCAATGCCGCATCGCGCTCGATGCAGGCCTTCAGCGCCTGGGTGTCGACCACGGGATTGTCGGTCAACTCGAGTACATCCATCGCAACCGCCGGCAAGGTGTGTAGATCTCTTGCACGATCCACAAGCCGTTCGATAGTCTGGTCAGAGGTTAGAACCGATTTAGTCATTGGTTGGCGAAAAACAAGCTAGTTTACGACAAAGTGCAAATGTGTCGTTATCGATCGACAAATATCCTGTATCTCAAGTAAACTGTAGCTTATTAATAGCAAAGAATCCGCTATGTTTACCTGATAAATCTAGAATATTTCGATTCAGCAAACCCACTAAAATGGGGGTATCGATAGAATCCTTCTTCTTATCGGACCATGCTACATACTGGTCTATTCGGCGATAACGCCTTTTTCATTGTGAGATAGTTTGTATGTGGTGTAGATAGTCAGGCTCATTGGAGAGATATTGGCCGAAAATATCGCATTCTCGGCAGAGACTTCAACGTCTGCTTCGGGCTCGATCGTCAGATCTGTTAGGTCGGCGTCTTTTTGAGACACTTCGTAGCGATATAACCGAGCAGGTTTTTTTAGTCCGTCGAGTTGCACGGATAGGTTCCATGCCTTGGGGGCGTCATTTACGACGGCCAGCGTGAGGGCTCTTCGGGGGCTTTCAAGCGCCATGGCGAAAACGCGACGGTGTTTGCCGATATCGCCCCCCTCCACCTGGCAACTCAGTACGTGGGAATGCTTGGCTGTGAATCGCGACAACATACCGTAGACATAATAGATATTCGCATGTGGCGGGAAGCGCGTCAGCAATTTCTTCTTTTTGATATCCCAAGTGTCGATCATTTGATACTGCCCGTCCAGATCGCCACGGTTGATGAAGCTCCACCGGTTAAAACCATCGACGCCAACGGCGATACCGCGAACAACACATTCGGCGTTAAAAATTGACACGGGAAAAGATGTAACGCCGGGATTGCTCCAGTCGCTGGTGTCACCGTAGGCGCGGGTGCCAAGCTCTCCGACATATAGGCCCTTGTTTTCGGAGCGGGCCAATTTTGCCCAAGCGGCAAGTCGTTGTACGCTTGAGGAAATCACTCGCCCGCCACCATCGAAGTCGAACTTGTCGTCGTACCAGTGGAAATCGTAGGCTCCCAGCAGGGGCGAGCCCCGCTTTACGTCGGAATAGGCTATGGTCTCGGAGTTTGGGTCCGGTATAAAAACGGTATCCGGCCCGATGAGCGGTACGTCCAAGCCGCGCTTATCCAGGGCCTTGCGGACGGCTTCCAACCCCGGTGTCAGCAGCATCGGCACGTTCGGCGGCTTATTCCACCATGACCAGCGACTGCAGGGTTCGTTGGTAATGCACAAGTGTCTGATGCATGTGTATTTTTTCGTTTTGACAAGATGTTCCACGCAGGTTGCTAACCCCTCGGCAAAATCATCCATCGAATAGGGACCGCTATGCACAATATGGGCCGGGTTGTCACGAAATTCCGGAAATGCGTTCCACTCGACGTTCGACCACATTTGGGTCAGGAACACGTCGACATTATTTTCCTGACACCAGTCGAGGATGCGGTAAAGGATTCGCATCTCGGGGTTATCCCAATCGAAGGCCTTGCGCCGGGGCTCGTACATTCGCTGTTCAAGTTCCACGCGGATAAAATCCATGCCAAGCCACGATGCATGGCGATAGATTTGATTCCAAGCCGCTTTGTCTTCGGCAGGTGGATTGGCCCCCCAACCGCTACCGCCGTGGTCGTGCATTTTGAAAACCGTGTCACGAGTGGTCGAAATAGGCTTCTCGATGGCGTGCCACGAAGCGCCGATGCCACCCCGCATTGTGTTCACCGTCGACGAAGTGTCGACCGTGATGTGGACCTCGGCAGCATGAAGAAAACCGACAGTAGCGATGAAAGTTGTGGGTAGGATAGCACGGAAGATAAAAGTCACAGGATGGTTTTTCATAAAATACTCTCAATCAACGAGTACAAAATCAAAGTGGTTCTCGGCGACTTCCGATACTTTTGCTTTCAGGTCGGTCGTCTTTGGGTTTGCATAGCGAGTTGGAATCAAGGACTTTGGAACGCGGCCGCGGTTTCTGGCCATGAATTCTTCAAAACTCTCGCCCGCCTTTGCAAGTGATTCGGTTTTTGTTACTTTTACCACGCAGTCGCCGGGGATGGCACCTTTGAGGGCTTCGTAGTCCGAGCTGTAATAGGTAGTCAATTCAAAATATCCCCTCTCATCAGTCGTTCCACGACCGGGTTGAATTCCTTCGCGCATGAAGGTGACTTCCGCCCCCACCACGGGTTTTCCCTGATACACAATCGTGCCGCTGACCGGTACTGTTTTGGGAAGGTCCGGACCACAGCCGGTCAGTAAAACGGTGGACGCGGCTATAAGCAGGCATGTCTGTCGGGTGCCTCTGGCTGCTAATAAAAAGAACCTGATTTGTGTGTTTCTGGGTGCCACTGCCGGCTCGTCCAGCAGTGAATGAAAGAGTCTCCCAAAAAACACTGCTGGACAAGCCAGCAGTGGCACCCCCTTCTTAAACGGGCTCCTAAAATGTGCCGACAGTTTCGCCATCATGACGGTCCCCCAGTCGTTGGTACATTCTGTAATCGATGTCATCATTCAGAAAGGTGACCGAACCGTCGCAGAAAACGAAGCATGCTCCGCCCGGGTGACATGACTTGAAACCCTGCGTGGCATTCCAGGCTTCGATGTTATGGCATCCGGCCGAACTGTCGGTGTACGGTCTTAGCGGATCGGGAACGCCTTTTTCGCCTGGACATGTGGGAAAATTGATGGGCGCCGTGGTGGCAAAATACAACGAGTCTTCGAACATCCATCCGCGTCGCGCGTAACGGCCGCACCAGGGGCGTATTTCTCCCATGGCGATCGTATTAGACGCGCCGTCGCTGATCTCATCGAGTCTCGCCGCCCATTTCGTCCGCGAGAACGGTCCCGATGTATATTCC
>JAFGTN010000058.1 GCA_016934075.1 Pirellulales bacterium | reverse complement strand
TGAATGTGATTCGACATCAAGCAATAGCCGAACAGGTCGAACGGCTTCCGCTCTTTCAAGTCGGCAATCGCGCCGAGAAACGCCAGATAGTCTCCCTCGTGGAGAAAAACCTTCTGCCGTCCATTCCCGCGATTGATCACATGATAGATCAAACCATCAGCAATAGGTCTAAGCGGTCGAGGCATCCGAGCAGGTTAACGGAATCAAGCCGGCTTGTCAATAATAAATAGTTCTGACCCCTTTTTGATTCTTCCATCTGTACCTCCCATAATGCTTAACGGGATTTCGTTGTCGGTTGCTTGAAAAGTCCCGCATTCAAATCGCTACCCAAGGTTTCCGGCTTCATGTGCAGATGACAACTTTAAAGGGGGAGAAACTTTAAAGGAAAATTTAAAGGGTAAAATTTAAAGGGTGTCAGGCGACTTTTGTTCTCCCCGGCACTTGCATTCAGCTAAAGCGTCGCTGAACTTCCGGCTTGCGCAGCAGTACGATTGCCCAGATACCGAATGGAATCCCCAGTACAAAACAGGGAGAGCAAATTGGAATCATTGCCACAATTGCCGCCGTCATCGCCGTGCGATATCCTCTCAAACGGAGCATATTTATGGATCCCACGATGATGGCCACCGTCAACACCATCCAAATGACCAGAGTGGCAATACCGCCTGTCAATTCACCGGCTCCCTGGGGAGTCGAGAGATCCACCTCGCTCCATCGCATCACATGGCTGGGAATCGAAGCAATCAGGAAGAGAATGAAGAGAGCGGCCAATGAGAGCAGAATGATTGCTGGAATCATCAGAGGATTGCCGCCGTTAGCCTGAGCCGGCTCGGAGGGCGATGCATAAGGATTCTCTGTAATCTCGCGGAATGGATTGTCGCTCAAGGTCGCTTGTCCTGTCGAAGAGGATATTACTGGCCTACACCTGCCCGGTCGGTCGCCGCGATCGACCGGCCGTGGATCGCGATGGACCAACGGCCAGGATCTTAATCGCGAGTTTCAATAACCGGCATTGTAAGCCATAAAGGATAGGCTGTAAACGGCACACCCATAACCGCTTGCGTGTCAAGACCCGATTCTGGATTTTATATTAATTCGATAATTGGAACGGGGAGAGGCTACGGACCATATCGGTTACAATTTCAGGCATGTGCGGCAATGTGGCGTCGACCAGCTTATCAGAGACCGGCAAGACCGGCTTCGACTCTCGGGTCTCTGTGCGGCCTCTCCGCAAGCCTGGAACCGTGGTAAGGGCTTGGTTTACCACGGCGGGTGGCACTGGCTGCTTGTCAGCCAGTGTTTGAACGATTGTCGATTATACCATCTTCACCCCACCCACGCCACGTTGTCTACGTGGTGAATTCCGCGGCGGGCGGCGATCTCTTTTATGCATGCGGTTTGGGTGGCGAAGTAGTGGCCCTTCTCACGAAACTTCGACCGCAGTTTTTCAAGACGCCGGTCCCAGAACTCCTGGGTCGTGCCCAGGCGCTTAAGGATATCGGCCAGTTCTCGCGACATGCGGTCCTTGATACGCAAGTGGTTATAGGTGTCCTTTTTGTCTCCCTTTTTGATTCCCCTCCTCATGGACACAGGCCGAAACGTCTATCGAGGGGAGCTGCTGGAAACCAAAACCGGCCCCTACGGCGAACTGAACAGGACTCTAGCCGCCACGGGATCTTTCTGGTAAGCTATCCACATGTTTCTTTCGATTCGAAACTTCTTCGCCCCTCCCGCTCCGATCGAGCGACTTCCCGACGATCAGATCAAGAGGCTCTATCCGCGCTACCGTTGGCGGATCATGGAGTCGACCTTCCTCGGATACGGGATGTTCTACCTGGTCCGCAACAACCTGTCGCCGGTGGTCAAGGAGATGGAAGGGGCTCTCCACTACAACCACTCACAAATCGGCGACATCCTGGCCCTCACGGCGATCAGCTACGGGCTTTCAAAATTCCTCATGGGCTCTGTCTCCGACCGTAGCGACCCGCGGAAGTTCATGGCCCTGGCCCTCCTGTTGACCGCCTGTTGCAACTTCGCCTTCGGCAGTGTCGCCAGTTTCCCGATACATCTGGTACTCTGGTCCCTCAATGGATTCATCCAGGGAATGGGATGGCCACCCTGCGGGCGGTCGATGGGGCACTGGTTCAGCGAATCGGAGCGGGGGCTCACTTTCAGCATCTGGAATACCTCGCATAATGTCGGCGGGGGCATCGCCGGCTACCTGGCCTCCTGGGCCGTTTACACCTATGGGGGTTGGCAGTATGCCTTCTATCTGCCCGGAGCGCTGGCGGCGGTCGGCGCGGTCTATCTGTTCCTGCGGCTCCGCGATACGCCCCAGTCGGTCGGGCTTCCACCGGTCGAGGAGTACCGCAACGATTATCCGAACGGCGGCCAGGACCAGGACTCGCTGGAACGGACGCTCACCGCCAAGGAATTGTTTTTCGACAAGGTCTTGACCAACAAGCTCGTCTGGCTGCTGGCGATCGCCAATTTTTTCGCTTACATCACCCGCTACAGCATGCTCGACTGGGGACCAACATACCTCCGGGAGATCAAAGGGGCGACCCTCCAACAAGGAGGCCTGGCGGTTCTGGTCAACCAATTCGGTGGCATTCCTTCCACGATCTTTCTCGGATGGGTGTCGGATAAGGCCGGCGGCCGCCGGGGCATGGTCGCCGCCCTTTGCATGGTGCCCATTTTCGGAGCCTTCGCGACAATCATGTTCACTCCTGAAGGCTATCTTTGGTTCGACATGGTAATGCTTGCCGTGATCGGGCTGTTCATCTATCCCGTGATCAACCTGATCACAATCGCCGCCCTCGACGTGGTCTCGAAAAAGGCGATCGGAACCGCGGCCGGCTTCATCGGATTGTTCGGCTACATTGGGCGGACCGTTCAGGCCAAGGGATTCGGCTGGGCCGCCGACTACTATACGGACCTGTTCGGTCAGGAGACGGCCTGGGACATAGTCTTCTATACGATTCTCGCCAGCGCCGCCATTGCCGGCGTGCTGCTCGCCGTAACCTGGAACGCCCGACCCAAGGCGTAAGCCGGTATAACAGATTGTTTTTCGTTTCCCTAGGAACCTTGATAGGGATGTTTCCAGGGCGCGCGGTATTCCCGCTTCAAAAGCTTCGCGGCATCCGCATTCCCCGCGATCTGCTCCTTGGTCTCATCCCAGTCGACCACCGAGCCGGACTCTTGGGCAATCATGGCCAGAAGGACCGTGGCCGTCGACCGGTATCCGTCCTCGATCACGCAGCACGGCTGTTTCCGCGAACGCACGGCCTCGAGGAAATCGGCCATATGCTTGGTACCCAAATCCGTGTGGACTTCGTGTTCCTCCCGCTTCGCTTTTTTTCCCTTGGGGAGGACAACCCACCGCGAATCGTTCACAAACACCGTCGCCTTGTCGCCGTAAAAGAAAATGCCGTTGCTCACCTCCGGGTTGTACTCCTGAGCCCCCCAGAGCCGATGACGCCAGACTACCGGCAACTCGTCAAACTCGAAATGAACCGTCAACGAATCGGGCGTCGTGATCTTGTCCTTTAAATAGTAGAGGCCGCCGGCCGCCGTTACCTGCCGGGGCATCGAAAGCCCGAGAATCATCCGCGTGGCATCGATCAGGTGAATTCCCCAGTCGACCAGGTGTCCGTGGCCGCTGGTCTTTTCCAATCGCCAGTTGTGGTGACCAACCTGAGGACTGTACGGGATCTTGGGGCCCGGGCCGCACCACAGGTCCCAGTCGAGCACCGTGGGCGGATCCTGTGGCGTGGCATCTTTGGTGCCGGCCTGATAGTGGATCTGGGCCTCGACTTGCACGATCTTGCCCGCCTCGCCTGACGCGAGGAACTCTTTGGCCTGTTTCATCGCCTGGCTTTGCCGGCGCTGGAAACCGATTTGGACGATGCGACCGTGCTTCTTGGCCGCCTCGATCATGGCCCGGCCTTCGCGGATGTCGTAGGAGAGCGGTTTCTCACAGTAGACGTCCAACCCGCGCTCGAGCGCCGCGATGAACTGCAGCGCGTGCCAATGAGGCGGCGTACCGATGATCACGATATCGAGTCCCTTTTCGTCAAGCATCTTCTCATAATGCTTGAACGTCTTCGGGCGTTTCCCTTGAAGCTTCTCAAGCTCATCCGCGCTCTTCGTAAGGTGCTCGCTATCCACGTCGCAGATGGCGGCAACCTCGACACCGCCGACCTTCAAGGCCGCCTTGGCGTCGACCATACCATACCATCCGACACCGATCACACCGATCTTCAGTTTCCGCTCCTCCGCCGCCCCGCGGACCGACCCGGCTAAAGCCATACTGCTCGCCACAGCCGTTCCAAGAAAAACTCGTCGAGTGGTCTTCATAATTATCCTCCTGTTGCTCTCGGACCAATATGACCTTAACCGGGCGACATGGGAAGGTTGAGTTGTAGTTACTCCGCCAAAAAATCCTTGGTCTCGTCCGATTCATTCATGGTTACGTCCACCAGTTTCCACCGCTTACTTCCCTCATATTGCAGCGTGACTTTCCATGGCAGCGTCAGTTCGGCCCCCGTGGCGTTTTTGGCTTTGACTAAGGACATTACGGTATAGATTTCGCTTTTTGCATCATAATGGACGTTCTGTTCTTCTGGAAACGTGGCATCAAGGGGACAACGTAATCGGTCTCTTACGTGGGGTATCGCCACCTCGGCAGCCGCCGCATTCAAGCGGGACTGAACGATTGACTGGGGAACGTCGCGAAAAACAAAAACTCCCACAAGCAGCACGCCCACAAAAGTCAGGATGACAAAGAATTGCCGCCGTTTAGATCGCCGTTTATATTTTTCGCTGTCAGACATAAATGTATATTACCATGTTACTCCACCTGGTGAAACACCCCGCTAAATAGAGGGCAAAATACCCTTCTAGCTCCTCACGTCGATTCTGACGGCCTGTTGCCGTTTATGAAGAAGAAAAGGTGTCAGGACCCGTGCCCTTGGCAGTTCCGGTCAACATGTCGTACAATAGCCCGCAGTCCAAAGCGACCACACTGACGGAGGTATATCATGCTACGACTTTCCGAACGCCTTGTTCACAAGATGGGGCGGTGGTTCATCGAGAAGATCACAAGACTAGAATACGAAAGCCAGAATCCACGGCGAATCAATGAAAGGGCCGTGGAGTATGGCTTCGTCTTTAGTTGTCTAGCGGAGCTTGCCCCATCGACCGTGCTCGACGTTGGCACGGGTAGAACTGCCCTGCCGTCCCTGCTAAAGACATGTGGGTATCGGGTCACTGCAGTTGACAACATCAAGGACTATTGGCCAAAAAGCGCGTTCAACCGGCATTTCTATGTTCTAAATGACGACATAACCAACTCGAAGTTAAACGAGAAGTATGATGTGGTGGTCTGCATCAGTGTGCTTGAGCATGTGGTGGAATATGAGAGTGCACTCGAGACAATGGTTTCGCTCACAAAGCCGGGCGGCCATCTAATCATTTCGTGTCCGTACTCGGAATCGACGGCCTCGGCAAACTGTTATGAGGAAGAGGGATCTTACGGATCGAAAAACCCTTACATTTGCCGACAGTTTACTCGACTTGACTTCCAGAAATGGCTTGACAGCACAGGTGCTGAAATCCTAAAGCAGCAATACTGGCAGTTTTTTGAGTCCAAATACTGGTCATGCGGCAAGCAAATCCAGCCGCCGAAGATCGCCCAACCGGAAGAACAACATCAGCTTGCCTGCATGTTGATTCGTGTTCCTGCTCAATAGAAACAGAATACAGCCTGCGTACAACAATCGTGTTTCCGTGCGCTCTACGGCTTCTTCCAGAACACGTTTGAATGCATCGAAATCTTCCGGCTTGTCAAAGATCGTCATTCGGGCATTCGACGGATCCTGACAACTTTTTCTTCCGCCGCACCAGCCCACACGCCTTGCCCGTGCCTTTCGACTTCGACATCCGAATTCCTCCCAGGATTGAATATATCTTCAACCCAGGATAACCGATGTGTCAAGAATGCGCTTGGCCGGACGGTTACCTGGTAACCTGCAAGTAATTTTACTGATTATCCCCCCTCAGGCTGGAAAGATACGTCAAGCAATTCGCCCGGACGGACGGGAAGGCCGTCAGGAATATCAATCAAAACGGGCAGCCCCCATTCAGGTATATTGGGATCGCGGCAAAGATGAATAGGAATCTGTTCGATCTGAGGTCCCACGCGTTCGACGCGAGTCGCGAGGGACCGGACGGCCGGCAAACGCAAACGGACCTTTGCTGTCATGCCAGGCAGAGGACGCACAGGTTGATCTTGGCGCACATAACTGATAATGGCTTGACCGCGAGGATTGGCAACCGTCACGATAGGATCGCCGGCTCGCACATTTTCTCCCGGCCGATGAAGAATGGCACAGATCACACCGTCGACGGGAGCACGGACGATCAGTTGATCGGTAGCCGATTCCAACTCCCGGATTCGCGCTTGCTGGGATTCAATCGCGGCCTGGAAAGGAGCCAAAAGTTTTGTGGACTCGGCAGATATGCGAGCGGGCAGCCTTTCTCGCTGTTCGCGGAGCTTTCTTTCTTCCTCCTCGGCCTTGTGCAACGCAGCAAGGCCCTCCTCCACGCGTTTGGCGACTATATCTCGCGACAAGTTCTCTTCCACCCATTGCAGATCTGGTATTGCGTCTTTGTCGTGCAAAGGCTTATAATGCTCGAGCCGTGCTTTGCAACGCTGTAGCTCTAAGCGGTTCGTCTCCAACTCGATTTTTTGCTCCAGTAGCCAGAGCAGCAATCTTTCATGTTCGACAGCTATTTGGGTTGCTTCGCGCGAATAATTCAGATCGCGATCGGTTTCAGCCAAAGCATTCCGTACTACTGCGGCTTCGAGGTCGGCACGAATGCGGATCAATTCCTTACGGCCGTAGTCCAGTTGCGCCGACACGGTCCGATCATCGAGGCGGGCAATGATCTGTCCGGCTTGGATATCATCATAAAGTTTCCACGGTTCTCGTGCCAGCGGCACTAATACACCATCACGTCCTGCAGTCACGTCCAAGCGGACAGCGAGGACTTCTCCCGTAAGCACCGGCATACGGTCTTGGCGCTGCCAAAGCCAAAATGTCGCAGTCGCGCAGACCAAGAAACCCAAGATCGGCACACCGCGATAGCAGAACCGCTTGAAACGGCGTCTCCAAGGTGTCGGTATGTAATGCTTATTCCACATACTTTCCAACAGCAAACATCAGCATGCATAACATAACTTGTAACAGAAAAGGTTCGGACTATTGGCAAGCCGGTCAGATCTCAGATTCATCTTCCCTTAGAAATAAATTCACTGCCGAAATCTCCGCTATATTTTCTAAAGCACGGCATAATTCATTACCTCGGGAAGGATCACGCAGCAACACGCGATACGATAAATTTGTGCTATCGGCGCCAATGCGTTGTTGGCTGGCAAGCAATGAACGGGTACAGTGTCGACGGAGTATATATTTCAAACCCTCTTGGAGTTTTTTAAGATCACCCGAAAGATGAAAATCCAGTACCGCGTCAAAACGGTGCCGACTGCCGAAGGATGTGATGTGCAGGTAACCTATTATCGCGGTGATTCCTACAACGCCGATTAACGCCGTGGAATATCGCTGAATGCCGATTGCCATTCCTTCGGTGATAGCCCAGAGGATATAGGTCGTATCGCGTGTATCCTTGAGCACGTTTCGGAATCTAACTACGGCGAAAACTGCAAGCAGCCCGAACGCCACCATAAGACTGCCCGCCATTAGAACCATTATTAAGGCAACTAGGGCGGGCAGAATGACAATTGATACCACGAAAGACTGCGAATACGACAGTCCGCGATGCGTCGCCATATAGGTCCAACCCACGCATTGACCGACTAGGAAGGAAAAGACCATGATAAAGCATGTGGCCTCAAAACCACTGGCCGCGCCACCATAATCCCCATTAAGAAATAAGGAAAACCATTCGTTCATAATGCCACCCCCGAATCCATGCCGATTCTCTCGATCCAGGGGTACCCGATGGTGCGGATGCCGGCGATGTATTTCGCCATGGGACAGCGCCACAAATTCATGGCGTGAACCATTTGCCGCAACCAATTCGGAAAACGATCGGTAAACTTGATTTCGAGCACAACGTCGCGCATATCGATCGGCACTGTCGCCTTGGGGGTGACTAAATACGGCGTGGCTGTGTAGCGCGCAGCCGTGATACCACGGTCGAAAGTAACACGGAGTTGATCGCTATCAGGCGACACATAGGCTTCGCGCCGATAACATATATAAGCGGTGCCCCGAGCATTGAGTTCCAGACTAGTTCTATAAATTGTTTGCAAGGCTGCGGCGGACTTGGCTCTGTTATCCGGGGATGCCAAGAAAGTCGCTCCCGGCCGTATGCCGCGCAAGAGCAAGCCTACGGCCTCGCGACGCACGCACGCACGCTCCTTTTGGATCACATCCGATAGGCGGCGTTTGATTTCAAAAAAGACCGGATGTGCGGGGTCGTCGTCGTAGAAGCGGATGCGCAGCTTCAATCGATTCCTCAGACCGCAAATAGTGCCGCGGAAAAGATCCAAAGCGGGTGAATCGAGATACAGACTCTGCACCGGATAAGAATTCCCCGCCTGCGGGTCGGCATGTTCATCAGGTACCAGGTAACTGCGGATGAAATCGCGAACCTCAGCCGCGCGGTGTTCGGCGATAATGTATTTCAATTCATACCGACTTTCCTGTAACCGATGTTGATAAACCATGATGACTCGGCTTCTTCGACGAGAAGGCATGCACTCTGCATCCTGCCGGTAAGTTAACGTATGGTAACAGTAAAAACAGTAATGATTTAGAGCGGAGCGCTAACAGGATGCTAACCCAAAAAGACCTTAGTGTCAATTATTCACCTTTCTATGTGGTGGAAAATTGCGGCATAGTAAAGCTGAATACTTGCGTTTATCTGCGCCGTTTCAAATGATATAAAACCGGCAATCACCGGTACCAATCACTCTTTTTTGTCGGCTAATAGCAAGTCAGATTGGCTCGCCAAGGAAGAATTCCAAGCGGGTCAAGAGTTGATTGAACCTATGTCGCAGCGTAAGTTCTTTCAGGCGTAACCTGATGAAATCGCGTTGCAGATCAGACATCTGGTCGGCTCTGATTTGTCCCGCCGCGAAAGCATCATGGATCGTGGTCTCGGTTCTTTCCGCCAGTGGAATTATCACCGCCCGGAAGTATTGAAGCCGATTTTGAAGTTCAAGAAGTTCCCGATAGACTGAAGCGGCATCCGCCAGAGTAGCGATTCGTGTTGCTCGGAAGAGTTCCTTCTGTTTCCGTATTTCGGCCGCACTTTCCTGAATCCCGCCTTGATTTCGATTGAAGAGGGGGATATCCGCGGCAAAACGCATACCGGCCTGATCAGCATCGCCGTCGAAGCCTTCCCGGTAACGAGGACCAAGCCTTATGTTCGATTTCGCGTTGGCACACGCCAATGAATGGAGATATCGGCTTTCCGCCACGGCCGCTTGTGTGCTACACAGCTCTGGCCGGCACCGCTGCACCCTGCGGAACAAATCATCTATTGGAATTTCATTCACGGGCCGGAATTGCAGTTGTCCTTGCATGCGCAGAGGCATCGGACAATCGAAGCCTATCGCCTCTGAGAGCCTGATCCGCGCAATCTCTAGTCGACTTCTCGATTCCAGCCTCTCCAATTCCAACTCGGCCGCATCGGTTTCGGCCACAATCTTGTCGGCGTAGGAAACATCTGCACGCGATCCTTGAAGTTCGGCCGTTTTTGCTGCCATTTCGTGGAGACTGGTTTCCAACTCCAATAGCTCTTGAAGATACAGCACTTCCCAGGCGGCGTCCGCGGCCTCGATCAGAATACGTTCGGTTTCGCTGTTCAATTCCCATTTCGCGCGAGTAATTTCCGCTGTGGCGGCTGCCTGGCGAAAATGCCGCTTTTTCCCTCTTTCAAAAGTAAACATCAGGCGAGAATTCATATTTACCGCATGATCTCCCGCAAGTTCGCTATCGGTATCCAAAACGAACTCTGGATTGATTCGCAAGCCGGCGGTCACCAAATGCGCACGAGCGGCCTCTACTTCCTCTTTTTGTACCCTCAGAACCGGATGATTCTGGAGTGTACACTCGAATACTTCTTCAAGTGTCAACTCTAGCAGGGATTTGGGGGCTCCTGATGCAATAGGATCCTGGTAAGATGTGGACACTACATGGTTCGGCGTGCTTTGGGTGACTGGGGTTGATCCAGATCGGCTGGAATCTGGCGAAACGACACCTTCGACAACAACGGCATCATTCAAACTGGATGCGGCAGGTTCTAGAAAAATCTGCGACGAGTGCCCATAGTCCTTCTGTGTCCTGCATCCAACTACAACTATAGACAAAAGCACTAGTAGAAATGCAGCCAAAATTTGAATGCCAATCCGGAATAGGACAATCCTTTGTGCCATTCAAATGCTTTCCTTCAGGCATGATTACTTTGGAAAAGAAAGCCAATTTATGCTAGATTTTTGCCGATAACCAAAGCAGTCGAGTTGACAATATAACAAGAAGACCCCTGAAAAGTGGGTACGATACTATCGTCCAAACATTAACGTACCATTAATTTATATCGGCAAGAGATATCGCAAACACAAACGAGACTGTCGCACCTCGATGGAATTCATGCATGATATCCTGAACACTGACGGCGGTACCACGGCCCCCCGATGTACTATTCATCAAACAGCCAAAGCATATCGTCGCCCGTGCCAACCGCTGCAAAAACAGCGTCCCGCTCATCGTCATCATCATGCCTGTCTTCCATGCTCATCATCCAGTACTGGGTGAGGATCGCAATGTCTTCATCGGGTGCTTTGTTGTCGCGGTCGGAAACGTGTTCGTACAAGATGGCGGCAACGATTTGCTTTTGCACGTTGCCGACTATGACGCTCTTGGCGGTGTCGTTGCCAGATAGCATTGCGGGCATTTCGGCCGCGGTTAAGGGGGTTTCCGGTACAGTTGAGATCTCCGTTCGACTTTGCCGATAGTGGGTTGAGAAAATAGCCAGATCGCCCAAGTCGACTCGGCCCGAGCCGTCGAAGTCGGCCGCATAAGCGTATGGATTTTCGGTAGTGATGCCCGGTTGTGCGCCGTAAACCGATGAGAAGAAAGCCAGGTCGCCTAGACCAACCCGCCCGTCGTTGTCGAGGTCGCATGGTACAGTTTCCACCTCCAGCTCAGACGAGGTAATAGAAGAGGTAGCAGTAGATGACGTCGCCATTGTGCTTGAGGTGCCGACTGCTACCGTGCCGTAATTCATGGCAAGGATACCCAGATCAGACACATCCACAAACCCGTCGCCGGTGAAGTCGCCATTTTCCCAATCGAAGCCACTGCCGGCGTTGTAATTCGCAGCCAGGGTGCCCAGGTCGGACACGTCCACAGAGCCGTCTCGGTTGGCGTCACCAGGCAGAAACTCGGGGATGCTGGTTCCGTAGTGCGCGGCCAGAATACCCAGATCACTGACATCCACCTGGCCGTCGCCGGTAAAATCTCCATCACCCCACCCGAAGCCACTGCCGGTGCCATAGTTCGATGCCAGGATGCCTAGATCAGAAACATCCACCTTGCCATCGAGATTGGCATCGCCGAGTAATAGGTTAGCGATCTTAACGTGCAACGTAACAGTGGTCTCATTATCGAGACCGTCGGTCGCGCCCAACACCAGGGTGTGGTCACCCTCGGTTGTGATCGTCACGGAATCCGCCATGACTCGTTCGGGCGCGCCGTCCAGTTCGTACCAGGTGGCGGCCGTACCGCCCTCGGCGTCAACGGCGCTAAACGTGATAGTAGCGATCGTATTGATCCATTCGCCGTCGTACGCGAAGTCGTGGTAAAGAACCGGCCGCAGCCGGCTATTGAGTCCGCCCGGCGTGCCATGATTAGCAGATGCGGCCCAACTCGTGGGCAGCGTGTTGTCCAGCCTGCTGTTCATGAGTTCCAGAGTGGGCCCGGTGCCGTCCGGCTCAAGCGGCCAGGGGTCAATGTCATCAAAGGTTACCGTATCGACTGGATTTGCCTCCGCGTCATAAAGGGTGATAGTGTCTCCCCCATTAGATATTTTGAAAGTGAAATTCCCGATATAATTCTCCACGGTGGGAAATGCGCTGTGAAAATCGATTTCATTATTACAAAGGACCAGGTAGGCATTTGGTCCGATCGTGGTATTTGGCCCAAATGTGAACGAATTATCATTTTGGTCCTTGAACTGCCAGCCTGAGATATCGACGGTGTCGTTGTGGGGATTATACAATTCCACCCAATCCTCCGGATCAAAGTCGGGCGCGGAATTATAATTGATCTCGTTTATGACAAGCGAGTTATCATTGGTGGCATCCGCGACGAAGTTCGCGGTTATCGTCATAGATCCGTCCGGCATCACGGTCGCCACGGACGTGCCGCTTATCCCGGTCCAGTTCAGGAAGCGGTAGCCGCTGTTGGGCATCGCCGTCACCTCAATGGGAATGTTCTCAAAGTATGTTCCGGCCCATGTCCCGCTTTCGTCGATCGGAAGTATCAACTGGTTGACCTTGATCTGCCCTGCCTCGGGCAGATTGACGTTGAACGTCAGGCCCGCCGTACCGTCGAGTGCAAACTTGTCGACGACCTGATCCCGCAGCACCGCTGGATGCACGTCGGCGAAATCCTTCATCCTCTGGATAGAGTCCTCCCAGGTTGGCCACGTCGGAACAGCCGGACAGTCGATGGGGACCATCCAGTAACCCGGGTATGGCATGGACGCGTGCGTAAAAGTCCATGGGTTTTGGGCCTCATTCCACAGGTCGATCTGGCCTCCGGCCCTGGTCATTTCCGAGTAGATAGCCGCTACCTTGGCGTCGATGTCTTCCTTGACCCGGTTCGTCTCGAAGGTGATGTTCAGGTGGTCGGCGACGCGGCGGATGAATTCATTCTTGAAGTCCGGATTCTCGAGGAGCCTGCGGAACAGGTACGTGGATGCCGTCGGATTGGACCAATGGCCCGAGTTCGGGGCTGTGGCCTGATTTATCATGTTGTAATTTGTGTAAGTGCCGCTCGTGACCGCGATGGAATTGAGGGCCGGAAGATTAAAGCTGTAGTCTGTGTCGAGAAGGACCCAACGCCAGCGCCCATCGGGGACCTGCGGACGCCACATCCTGACATTGCCGCCCGGCCAATCGGTGTTGGACACGCAGATCTCCGTGACCATGTAATCGAGGTACTCGTCTATCTCCATCCTCTGCCCGACCGCGGCATAATTCGCTGGCACCGATAAATCCTTGCCGATGAAGCATTCATTGATCATCGCCTGGTAGGCTGAAGCGCTGCCTTCGTTGATCTCGCCCTCGAAGGTGTGCGAGATGTCGTTGTACCCGTAATCGACAAGAATGTCGATATTATTCGCGTCAATGTCGTGGTGCGAAGCGATGTAGTCCTTGTTGCGGCGCTCACGAATACTCATGCACCCGTAGTAAACTCCATCAACGAATACGATCGCGGGACGGTACGCCTGGGTGTCGATATCGATGTCACGGACCAGGCCCTGAACAACGGCGTCGCGTAATTGGGTAAATGGCCAGTCGTCGCCGGAAGCGTGCAGCACCAGGATCCTGAAACTGTCAATATCGAGGTCGGGAAACACCTGATAGTCGAAGCGTTCGCCGCCCACAGCGTAGAGGACCATCGGCTTTTGCGGACCCAACTGGGTAGTCGAGCCGCCGGACCGGATCTCGACAGGCTGGCTGAATGCCAGGGTGCCGTCCGGCTCGAAGAACTCCGCGTACCCCGGCTTGTTCCATTCTTCCTGCATCAGGTTGGACCCGTTGAACCAGAAAGGGCCGCCGTACGGCGGTGGACCCATAACCAGGATGCCGCCCGTAACGGGGTCTTTGTAGTTGCCCCACAGATCGCTTGGCTGCGAAGTCACCGAAACCACCGCTAGGCCTGACGGGTTGTCGAGGTTTAAAATGTAACTGTTCGTGATGGTCGGGCTGGGCATGTAGTTCGTGGCATAAACCCGGGCACGTACGTTCGTTGTCGCGCTGATTGTGATCGGTGTACCGTCGTACTCGTACGTCTGATGGTAGCGCGTCTCGGTCGGCCCGGTCCCGGCTATCGTGGCGCCGTTGCTCGTTTCCTGGAACATGTAGTTGTAGGCCGTGGATGACACACCGTTAGTCGGTTCACTGCCGTCAAGAGTATAGTAAATATGCGCCCCCGGAGGCGGGGATGCGACGGAAAGTGTAAGCGTGACCGGGCCGGTGTACAGGCCGGCCGACACCGAGAACGCCGGGGGATCCGCAGGAGGCAGAACGCTGTTGACTGAACCCGGGGTTGTGTATGCTTTGTCGAAGTAGACCCAGTCGTCGCCGCCGTCGGGTTGACGGCCAAACGACACGTCGTCCCCTTGCGGGCCAAAAGTCAGACTGTCGAGCACCGTCACTCCATCCGAATCGGTCAGGCCGATCTGCTCGCCGCTCTTGCTTAAAGCAGTGCCAATGTGACGTATGCCCTGGGCCGGCGTACCGTCGCACCAGAACAGCAAAACCCCGCCGGCTTCGATCGTAGTCTTTGTCGGGTCAGTAGCAGGGATCTGGCATTTTGTGAGGTTGGCAAGGTCG
>JAFGTN010000057.1 GCA_016934075.1 Pirellulales bacterium | reverse complement strand
TGCGCAGCACCCTGCGGGCCGTTCCGGGAAATTGGACCTGTCCCCTTTTCCGCGGCCTTTACGCAAGGGCTCATTCGCCAGGTGGTATAGGTATAGTTCTCGCCCAGGTCGCGGCCGTCGGGGTAGAAGTCGGGATGCTCCAGGCCAACCAGGCTGAAGTGGTCGAAATAGCGGTCACCCGGCTGATAAGTCGAGGTGATGGGCACCATCTTGGCATGGCAGGGAGCACAGGATGTATCGACTTGATGAGGCGTAAAACCGTGCTTCTGCGTAACAACCGTGAGTTTGATATCTTCCGGCGCGTCATCGCCCTTTTCCTTCGCTTCGCGGCAAACTCGAATGTGCTCCTTGCCCGAACCGTGGCACGTTTCGCAGTTAATGCCTGGTTCTTCCCAATGGGTATCGTAGCTGTTTGTCTTGGAATCGTAGTTTTTCGAGAGCTGGCTGACGTGACAATTAAAACACGATGTGTTGAAAGTATATTCGAGATCGCGCCAGTCAAGCGCTTCGTCGCGGCGGTCGCCGAAGTGCCGCACGGCGCTGGCCGTGGTGTCGTACCACTCTTTTCGATTTACGTCATAGGCCAGTGGCAGGGTTTGCAACCGTCCGCGGTCGGCGGGCGTGAGAAAATAATAAACGTTCTTTCCGCCCATCACATGCACGATGGGGTACTCGTGTTTTCCATTGGGCCCCTGCTCGATCATCCGCCCTTTTCCATCCGCGTCGACATCCGCCCTATAGCGTCTCTTGCCGATGGCGATATCGTTTTTCTGCGGTGTGAGCTTTTCCTTGGCCAATTGCGGCGAGTACGGCTGCATGGCCAGTCCGTGGTGCGATGTGGCCCACAGCTTGTAAAAGTTCTCGTGGCATTCGCGGCAACTGATCGAGCCGAGATGGTCAGCGTCGGACGATTCGGCTTTCTCGCGTGCATCACTCGTCCGTTCGGCGATCTTCTGATCGGCGACATCTTTCGATTGATCCAAGTCGCCGGGCGACCCACCGCAACCCAATACGAACGCGGCCATGAGCATCGCAAAGCCCAGCAATCCGGCGATCGAACCTGATTTGTAGTTAAAATGGGAAATGTTTCTGTCTCCCGAAATAATGCGCATAAATAGACCTACAAACTTTATTATCGCATGGTGCCCGGTTCGCAGCAACATCGTTATGCGGGGTGGTGGGAGACGGGGGGTAGAACCACACTCAGCGTGAAGCGTAGGCACTAATTTGTAGGCGTTTGCCGCCTAAATGCGGAACTACAAACATAACTCAAGAAGTGTCACTACTCGCCCGGCATCTTGATGGCCGGAATCTTAACCTTCGAAGGCAAGTCGGTCCATTGTTTCGGGCCGACGAGCCCGGATTTGCTGATGTCGATGGGTTTAAAGCCGATTTTTTCGGCCGGCGAACCGGGCTTGAGGCTGAAATCGCCTGCTGCCGGGTTTGCGAAACCAGGATCGGCCGCAATCGAGCCGGCGTCTTGGCCCTTCTTTTGCCAATCGGCAAGCGACAGCCCGACGGGGAATTTCAGCGTGGCCGCGTCGGTATTCCAGTAGAGGTTGCCTTTGAGTGTGTAGTTGCCGTTGCCCCAGTTGCCTCCCAATGGAGGTGTTTTGGCGCCGTAGATGATATTACCCTCGATTGTAAAGGAACTGTGCTCCTCCTGCCGAGAGCGGATGATTTGTCCACGCGTGGCCGACAGTGCAAGCACATTGTTGCGGACGATATTCTCGCGGCCATAGTGCTGGTGGAACGCACCGTCCTTGACGCGATAGACGACGTTGTTCTCCATCAGTACGTTACTACTGCCCTCGTCGGTGTAGAGCCCCCATCCGCCATAGCTGTAGCTGAGCACGTCGTGGATGTGGTTATAGCGAAGTTGTGTTCCGGGCGCCCGACCGAGATGATAGATTCCGCCCATGTCGCTCAACTGCCCGAAACCCAAATGATGGATATGGTTATATTCGATCAGATTATCGTGGGCCGACGATGGTTGGTAGCCCCAACTCCAACCGACCGATACGCCCGTGTAGATGAAGTCGCTGATTTCGCAATGATGGACCTTGTTATGCGAACTCTTGCCGATCCAGACGCCCACGCCGGCATGATAGACGTTGCCGCCGTCGTTGATGAAGCAGTTGTAGATTTCGTTTCGCTCGGCCTGCATTTCTCTTTGCTCGGGCAGACCACCCTCGCCCAGGCGTACTCCACCGGCCGCCAGGTCGTGGACGTGGCATTGCACGATGCGGTTGTCCTTGCAGCCGTTCTGCAGCCACATCCCGTAGCTGCCGGTATGGGCGATTTCGCAGCGTTCGAAGAGACAGTTGCGAGCGCCGGTAGCGCGAACCGTGGCGTGCGGAAGTCCGGCGTTGGCCTGGCCGTCAACCGACGCGGCTTTGGGCATAATCCAACCGGTGTGCCGGAAAGAGATGTCCTGGAACGTGAGATACTCGACACTTTTGCCGGATGCGGCGTCGCCGGCTATGACCAGCAGTTCCTGAGCCACGGGCGCCACGAAACGAGCCGTGTGCATGTTCTCGCCGGGTCGCGGGTAGTAGGTGAGCACGCCTGTCTTGCCGTCGAGGTGAAATTCGCCCGGTGCGTCCAGGGCTTCGCGTATACCCTCGATGTAGTAACGCTCGCGCTTGTCCCAATAGCCCATGGGCCAGGAACTGGGGGCCGTGAAATGCACGATACGGTTCTCTGAATCAAGCGACTTGATATGGTGCCGCGATGTGGTCCAACTGTGATAGACCACCGCGACGGCGTCGTCGATGTCGGGCCACTGGCGGATATCGTCGT
This sequence comes from Pirellulales bacterium, assembly GCA_016934075.1. GTDB lineage: Bacteria > Planctomycetota > Planctomycetia > Pirellulales > Thermoguttaceae > JAFGTN01. The sequence continues at coordinate 3,389 of JAFGTN010000057.1, read as the reverse complement.
CCTGGTAGACGAGGGCCGTTTTTGTTTTCCCGGCTTCGCCACCGCCTTTCCAGGGCTTCTTTTCTTTGCCGTCGAAGACGAAAGTATCGGCGCGGAACCAACCGTCATTGGGTGTACGCGCGGGCGTGAGCCTTTGCCCATCGACGAACAGTTCGCGGAAGAACCATTTGCCCTGCTTTACGGCATCGATGGTAGTCGTCCACAACGGGCCGTCCGATTTCTTCCAACCGGTGATGAGTCGCCCGCCGGAAATGATCGGTTTCTCGCCCGGATAGGCGGCGTAGGTAATCGGTGCGGTTTTGCTACCGGAATTTTCAGGCCCCAGTACGATCGGCTTTTCGATGCGATACGTGCCGCCGCGCAACAAGACCTTTACCGGACCGGTGGCTTTGAGAGTTTTCACCACTTCGGCCGCGCGGGCAATGCCGGCCAGCGGCCCGTCGGTTTTTTGCGAGTTGGCTTGGGGCAGTTTTCCCGACCAGGAATCGTTGCCTTCGGGAGAAACGTAGATCGTGGTTTCGACGGCTAAAGTTGTTGCCACGAGCGAAAAAGAAAGCAAAACGGCAAGAGATAATAATCGCGTGGACATTGGCGGGCTCCTTTTCGGACGGGATATTATGGGGTAGGTCGAACAACTTGGCGGGATTGTCGAAGCGACAGTATAGCAGACAAGTGAGAGAAAAGCAAAATACAGCGAAAAAGTCGCTGATTTACATCGGCGTTACAACGCTTCGTGTGCATTGCCGTCGTCGCGGTTGGCCAGGTCGTAGAGGAGCTGGAGCTCGATGTCTTCTTCCAGAAAACGTACGGAACCGTCGCAAAGTAGCACCTGGGCGCCACCGGGATGAACCGACTGGATGGGGCGGTTAGGGCCGCAGTTGCCGGCAAGGCCCACGAGCGTGAAAGAACGGGCGTTGATAGGGTGTATGACGCAGGTGGTGTTGAAGATCCTGCTCCCCCAACTGGTACCAACCCCGAGAGCCGTGCCACTGGGACCTATCTGGAAACCGTGACTGCAGTCGGAGCGGCAATCGATCTTGCTGCCGTCGGAATTTATGCACCATCCCGACTGCTCGGCCACCGCCATGGTGTGGGTCGTTCCATCGGTGATATCGCGAATCGGCACGCCCTTATACATCAGCAACACTCCACCCTCCGAAACTCGCCCGTTGGACTGTTGTTCGTGACGATCGCGCGCGGTGGGGTGGTCGGTGGCTCCGTTGATGCCCGTATAAGTGGCGTTCATCGCGTAACCCATAAAGGGCTTCAGATCGCTGGACGGGCAGAACATGAAATCGAAATGCCGACCTTCGAGTACCTCAAGATTATAAGCATTGGCGCTTGTGGAGTTTCTGCTAAGCCAACCGGTGCAAGCCCCATGCGTGCCTACAAGGTCAAGCATTTCGTAAACATCTTTCTGCTCGGAGTATTTCAGGATCCATATCCACCAGGATAACCCGTTACCATGGCTCCTTTCAGAGGGCATACCGCCCGGAGGAAACATCCTGTTCGCGCTTTCGTAATTCAAAAGCGCCAAGCCCGTCTGCTTGAGATTGTTGGAGCATTGCATGCGCCGCGCCGCCTCGCGGGCGGCCTGCACGGCGGGCAGCAAGAGCGCGATAAGGATACCGATAATGGCGATCACTACCAGGAGTTCGACCAGTGTGAAAGCTTTTTGGCGGTAATGTTTGCGATATAAAAACATGAGAGGTCTCGTTTTTCCGAATAACTTGATGGATACTAAAATCCTTCCGTGGGATTACCGTCGTCGCGGTTGGCTAGGTTGTAGAGCAACTTAAGCTCGATGTCTTCTTCCAGGAACCGCGCGGAGCCGTCGACGAAAAGCACTTGCGCCCCGCCGGCATGCACCGAGTGAATGGGCTGGTTCGAGCCGCAGTTGCCACCGACGCCTATCGCTGTAGCCGAGCGTTCGTTGATGGGATGCAAAACGCAAGTTACATTCCATTGCCGATTCCAGCTCTCGATGTTCGGGCCCATGGGAAAGGCGTGGCCGCAGTCACTTCGACAATTTACCTTATTGCCGGCATTGTCGATACACCAAGCTGACTGCTCGGCGACTATCATGGTCTTGCTGGTACCGTCCGATATGTCGCGCATGGAAACATTGGCGTGCATAATCAACGGTCCGCCCGAACAAATAAGTCCTTCGGCGGAATTGGAGGTGCGGTTTTTCGTTGTGGGATGATCGACGGCGCCGGCGATGCCGGAGTATGTGGGACTCATGCAGTTGCCCGTCCCGTATTGTGGAAGCGTGCTGGAAGGGCAATACATAAACGGAAAGAAGAGGCCGCCGAGTTGCTTTTGGTTGTAGGTATTGGAGCCATAAATCGGGTTGCCCACATAACCGACCGTATTTCGATAATTAGTGTTGGCGGGAAGGCCTTCGTGATCGAGCGAATCGACGATACCGCCCTGTTCGTAGAAGGGAAGCACCCTCACCCACCAGGAAAATCCATAGCCGTTCGCCTTCGTTGGAATTCCGCCGTAGGGAAGCACATTGTGCGCGCTTTCATAATTCAAAAGCGCCACACCCGTCTGCTTGAGGTTGTTGGAACATTGCGAACGACGCGCCGCCTCGCGGGCGGCCTGTACGGCGGGCAGCAGAAGGGCGATAAGGATGCCGATGATGGCGATCACCACCAGAAGTTCGACCAGCGTGAAAGCCTTTTGGTGAAAGCTAGTGGAATTTGTGGACATGGCATATCCTTTTCATAATCTAAACATCCCGTGTATTTCACGGCTGCATATCTATATTCAGCGTGCTGCCCTCTTCGGTCACGGTGAGCGTAAGCCCGCTGGTTTTCGCATTACGGTACTTTTGTGGAATATTTGGGTACACCGGTATTTGCACGGGTCCGGCTCCCATGGGCGCGTCGAGAACCGGCGGATTGACCGTGACCTGATACTCTCCCGGCGGCAAGCCCGCGCCTTTGGCCATTACGACCTTGTAATTGCCCTCCGCATCCACTGGCGCTGTCATGTGGACGCCCTTGGCCTTGTTGACGAACATCACCACGCCTTCGGTGAGCGGTTGGCCCTTGAAGGTGACCTTGCCCGAGACGGCACCGAGTGTTTCTTCCTTTTTGCATCCCGGCAGGCAGGCGGCCAAGACCAGGCACACCAACGCCGCTTGTATACAGACCGCTTTTTTCATCATCATAATTCTCAACTCCATTATTACTGGACTTTTGCAAAATTGCGAGTCAAGGGCACATGTAAAAGAAAGCTTTGCGAAGCGAAGATTTCTTTTACATTGTCTTGACTGACACTAATTCATTAATAGATAACAAGTTAACATCTCTGCGGCGTTTAGATATAATTTGCCGGCTGCGCCGCCAATTTATATCTAAGTGCCCTTGACTCGCAAT
>JAFGTN010000568.1 GCA_016934075.1 Pirellulales bacterium | reverse complement strand
GGCTTTGAAACTCGCCTGGGCGATTTGCCAAAAAGCTTCCGGTGCCAAAAAAGTCAGTCCGCGCATGCGAACCTTCCTCATGCAAGCCGTGGGGCTGGCGGCAATGGGCACGGTGGCCGACGTGGTGCCGCTTATCGACGAGAACCGGGCCCTGGTCACGCATGGACTGGGCGTACTCAAGAATCAACCCGGCCCCGGTTTGGAAGCCCTCATGAAAATTGCCCAGGTCTACGACAAGCCGTTCATATCCAGCGAGGACGTGGCCTTCTCATTGGGACCGCGGATTAATGCAGCCGGCCGGCTGGGACAGGCCATGCTGGCCGTCGAACTGCTGACCACCGATAAGGCCGAACGAGCAGAGGAATTGGCGCAATATGTCGACCAGCTCAACTCCGACCGCCAGTCGCTGGAACGCCGCATCATGCTAGCCGCCAACAAACAGATCAAAGAACATTTCGACGCCGAAAACGACGCCGCGCTGGTGCTGGCCGATCGCGAGTGGAATCCGGGCGTGATCGGCATTGTGGCCGGACGGCTGGCCGACAAGTACCATCGCCCGGTCGTGCTCATCGCCTGGGACCGGCTGGGCGGCAAGCCGGGGGTGGGTTCCGCCCGTAGCGTGCCGGGTTTCGATCTGCACGCTGCATTGGCCGCTTGCGACGAACATCTGCTGGGGCACGGTGGTCACGCCGCCGCCGCCGGATTGCAAATCGAAGAGGATAAGCTCGACGCCTTCCGCCACGACTTTTGCCAACACGCGGCCGAGGAAATCGACGACAATAACCGCACGGCCGAACTGCGAATCGACGCCGAGGCCTCGCTCAGCGAATTCACATTTCAGACGGTCGACCAGATGGAATCGCTGGCGCCGTTCGGGCAAGCCAACGCCCGGCCCATGCTTTGCGCCTCCGGCGTGCGCCTGGTCGAGCCGCCTAGGGCTATCGGTTCCGGCGGGCGGCACCTTAGTGTCAAACTGTCGCAACACAACGTCACCCTCCGCGCGGTGGCATTCGGCGGCGGGGATTGGGCTGAAGAACTCACGGCCCTGGACGGGCCTATCGATGTGGCCTTCCGACCTGTGATCAATACGTTCCGCGGACAGCGCAGCGTCGAGCTGCACATGGTCGATTGGCAAAAACCCGGGCGGGATGAATGAACTTGATAAAGGGTGGCACTGGCTGCTTGCCAGCCAGTGTTCTTGCATAGTGTTCTGACTCCTACAGCGCTGGCTGACAAGCTGCCAGTGCGACCCTTGATCTACCGTATCTTCCCCATATAACGCAAGAACTCCACGTTCAGTTCGTCTAGATCACCGAAGATTTCTTCGAACTGCTTCCGTCGAACCTCGGGCGTGTCCCATATCAGGGGCTTTTTCTGGGACAGCAGACGCAGATATTTCACATATTCCGCACCACGCTGTTTGATTAGAAAATACGTTAGTGCCCATGCCTCGGCATAGGCGTCCAGGCTCGTGCTCGTGTCGCGGAAGCGGTCGTCGTTGGTGAGCAGCGTGGCCAGCGAATCGCCGGGGCGATTGCGAGCGTATTTTCCGAAGCGGATCAGGCGCGGTGTGTTTACCTTACCGATGCCCCGCCAGGTGCTTTTGCTTTGCAGGTCGGGCATCTCGAAATACATGGCTATGCCCTCGCTGAACCACAGGGGACAATCGCTGTAACGTTCGTGCAGGCCGCGGTTGTAGGCGATCTGATGTGTGGCCTCATGGACGATGGTGGCCATGGTTGCGGCCGACTGCGGCCGGCTCAATACCTTGGTGATAGCCGTCAGGCTCGACGAGCCGCGGCCCTTCGCACGACCGATGCCCGTCAGGTCGTACATCACCATGCGGTTGGTCCGCAGGCTGAAGTAACCGATGATCGAACTCACTGCATCGCCCAACTCGGCACGAGCGAAGCGTTCGTAGGAATCCTTATCGGAGAAAACTATGGCAACCAGCGGAAATTCGGGTTCGGGGAGCTTGAAGCCTTCGCCCTTCCAATGCGTGCTGAACGCCCGATAAAGCCGCTCGAAAAGCGCGGCGCACCAGCGGGCATAGCCCTTCGACGTATCGTAAAAGACCAGATAGTTGGTCGTGCCGTACACGTCGAATCCCTCGGGCAGTTCCGCCAATATTTGCATGGAAAGTTCGTCGCGCGAAAGCGGCTTAAACGGTGTGTCGTCGGTCGAGTGCTCGATTAACTCCTCCGGCGGAATTGTCCATATCACCCCGTCGCGAGCCGTCAACATCAACCCACCGTCCTTGGCCTCGACCACCAACCGCCCGTCCACGCGCCGGCGCTTGCCGTCGCGCACAAAAGTAACATGATCCAGCGCAACGGCCGAATCGCAAAGCAATAAGCAAGCAGCCAGACAAGTGGCTATGGCAGTGATTTTGATGTTGTTTAGTTTATGCACGTTTTTAAGACGTAGGACGTAAGACGTAAGACTTAAGACTTAGGACGTAAGATATCAGTATTCGGTTTTCAGAAAAACGTCGGATAATGATTTGCCCAACACTCCTTGAACATTGATCATTGAGCATTGATCATTCGTCATTCATTCCTCATTCTGATTTCGACATTCGACATTTCTATCCTCTGTCCTCTATCAACCATTATACCAAGCCGCCTCATCAGGATCCGGCCAACTCGCCATTTTTCAGCCACTTAATCCACACAACCGACGCAACTAGAGCACATAGGCCCGCGAAAATGCACATCTGGGCGAGGCAGATGCCCGCCACCTGATCTTCTACGCCGTAGTGCAAGAGGCCGAAAATGCGGATCGAGAGCGTGGTTACGCCCGGTGGGACGACCAGGATCGAGGCGGCCAGATCGCCCAAGCCCACTGCCAGGGCAATCAACCAGGCGACAGCCAACGCCGGCGTCCAACATGGCAGGACCACGCGGAAGAATCGGGCAAACGGCCCCGCGCCGTCGACGGCGGCCGCTTCGAGCATTTCACGCGGCACGGCCCGAAAGGCGTACCACATTATCAACACGGCCGGAGGCAGTGAGCGGATCACCAGTGCCGCTACAGGCGCGAAGATTGTGTTGTCGTATAGCTCGATGAACAGTGGAACGTCGGGCCGATTCAGCAGCCGGATGATCGCGAATCCGATCAACGCACCCGGCGCGGCCAGACAGATGGTTGCGGCCGCTAGTGCCGGCAATGCACGTTTGCCACCTTGTCTAGCCGGCCAGGTTAACAACGCGCCTAAGACGACGGCCGTCGTGGCCGACAGCCCGCATATTAAAAGTGACCAGCCGAACTCGCGGCGATATCGCCAGGGGCTTTCGGCAACTGTGCTCACGAGTTTCATGGGCGAAAAAGCTCGTTGGTGACCGGCCTCGGTTTGTGTCACCAGCACACCGGCCTTGTAGAATAGGCTTCCCAAGGGCACGCCCACCAACAGCAGCAGGACAGCCGCCACAAGGATCACGGCCGGGATTTTCCACTTGCCCAAGCGGTACACGAGTTGGCGGCGCTGTGTCAGCGGCCGGTCGCGCGGGGCAAGTTTTGCACAAAGCCACAAGGCGGCGCCCGTCAGGCAGGCGGTCAAGACGATGCCCGGCATAACAGTGGCGGCTGCCTGCCCCGGTTCCTGCCCGATGGCGATTTGCGTATAGAGCACCTCGGCATAAGTACGAACCACGAACAAATCGGTGACCGTCATTTCGCCTGCCGTCACGATTGCCACCCAAAGTGCGGCCACCAGCACGGCCGAGGCGACGCTGGGCAACAGCACCCGCAGAAAAACGCCAGCCGGCGAGCATTCCAACAGCGCCTGCTCTTCCAACTCCGGCTCGACCAGCCGCAGCCCCACCGCCACGATCAGCACCACCCAGGGCACGGCATACATCGCATGCACCCACGTTGCCCCCGCCATGCCTTCGAGCAATACCGGCCCCCGCGTGGCCAGCGTATACCATCCCTGCAACCCGAACCCCGCCTGCCAGGCGGCCGCCTGCAAATAAAGCGGCACAAAGATCATCACCACCATCAACCCCAACCCCACCCGCCGCCCGGGCAAATCCGTCCGCGACAACAG
>JAFGTN010000567.1 GCA_016934075.1 Pirellulales bacterium | reverse complement strand
CGCGCCGTTCGTGCCGTTTCTGGCAGAGGAACTTTGGCAGAACCTGGCGGTCGAGCCGTTCAAGGGCAAGGACGGCGGCAGTTCGGCCGCCGAAAGCGTGCATCTGTGCGATTTCCCGGCCGTCGACTCGGCGACCATCGACGAGCCGCTTTCCCAGCGCATGAGCCTGGCCCGCGAGCTTATCTCGCTGGGCCGCAACGCGCGAATGAACGCCAAGCTCAAGGTCCGCCAGCCGCTTTCCCGCGTCGAGGTCGTCCTGTCCGACGACAAGCACCAGGCGTGGCTGGAAGAACACGCATCGATCGTTTGCGACGAGCTCAACGTCAAGGAAGTGTGTTTTGCCGAAAAGGCCGATCAGTATATCACCTACAACGTATTGCCCGACCTCAAACGCCTGGGCCCCAAAATCGGTCGCCAGGTGCCGGCCTTGAAAAAGGCGCTTAATCAGGCCGACGGCAGTGAATTGTTGTCAAAACTCGAATCCGAAGGCCAGATCGTGATCGAACTGCCCGACGGGCCGGTCACGCTCGATAACGACGATATCAAGGTCCGCCTCAATGCCAAGGAAGGTTGGGCCGCCGCACAGGGCCGCCAGTGTGTGGTCGTGCTTTCCACCGAATTGACCGACGAACTCATTGCCGAGGGGCAGGCTCGCGAGTTGATCCGCGTCGTCCAAGACCGCCGCAAGGAGATGGGATGCGAGTATACAGACCGCATCAAGATCGGCGTAGTCACCGATTCGGAAGAAATTCGCGCGGCACTCGAACAGTTCGAAGAATACGTATCCCGCGAGACGCTTGCTGTCGAGATCGGGCTAAAAGCCATTGCCGGCGCGGAATCGATCGAAGTTAAAATCGCCGGTTACGCGGTCGAGCTTTTCGTCAAGGTGGATAAATAAGTGAACGAATCGAAACGCAACTCACCCATGCCCATCGCTGTTCTGATTTCCGGCGGTGGCACGACGCTGAAAAACATACTGGAAAAAATCGATGCCGGTAGCATCAATGTAGCGGTCAAGCTGGTGATTTCCAGTTCGGCCGACGCAAAGGGCTTGAAGTTCGCCGATGATGCGGGTATCGCCCGCGAAGTTATTATCCGACGCGACTATGTTGATCAAGAAGCATTCAGCAAGGAAATTTTCGATAATTGCCGCCGCGCGGGCGTGGAGTTTGTGGTCATGGGCGGGTTTCTCAAACGCGTCACTATACCTGATGATTTCGAGAACCGGGTCGTGAATATCCATCCCGCTCTGATACCCGCCTTCTGCGGCAAGGGATTTTACGGCCATCACGTGCATGAAGCCGTGTTGGAATACGGCGCCAAGCTCAGCGGTTGCACCGTACACTTCGCCGACAACCAATACGACCACGGCCCAGTCATTCTACAGCAGGCCGTGGAAGTTCGCGATGACGATACGCCCGACACTCTGGCGGCGCGTGTTTTCGAAGCGGAATGCGAAGCGTATCCCAAGGCTTTGGGGTTGTTGGCGGCGGGACAGGTTAGAGTGGAAGGACGCCGGGTGCGGATTTCTTGACGAGCGGTATCACTGGCAGAATGATGATTTGTAGCCGAATTCGCAAGAATTCGGGTTAGACGGCCACAAAACCTCACGCAAAGCCGCCAAGACGCAAAGAATGTAGATAATCGTTCGGTACTCCCATCTCAATATCCACTTCTTCAATTACCTGATCGCCATTATTCCGGCAACATTTTAAACAAATACCAGGCGGCGTCGTGAGGCATGTCCGCCACGGCACGCAACGGCGCCAACTCTAATGTCTTCCATTGTTCCGGATTGTTGGGATCGGCGTTTTTGTCGAGTGAGGCGGGCACCAGCACACGGCCGTTCTTGCCCGGCTTCGCTTTGTTCCATTGCACGGCTGGTATCTGGTTTGGCAGCTTATCCATGAGCCACGCGTTTGCCGGTTCGCGATGGGCGACCATCAGGTCGTGTCCCCGCAGCAACGCGCCCAGATTGTCGGTAACTATCTCGCGGCGCAGTGCCGTGGGCAAGTGGACCACGATTTCCTGCTTGCCCTTCCAGATGCCGTCCACGAACCAGGCATCTTCACTTTCTCGAAGCGACAGGCCCGCCGGTATCTCGAGCCTTGCACCCTCGCGGGCCCAAGACGGGCGATGTATGCGGAGCGTGGCCTCGATTTCGCGAGGGCTTTGCAGAGAGACGTGCAGCCCGTCTTCGGTTTCGCGCTGGTCGATTTTCCACTTTCCACCCGGTCCCTCGACGCTGCCGGCACAGTCGACCATGAGGTTGATCGAAGGGCCATGAGCACCACCGGTTACTGCCAACCGAGCGACGTCGGCCGTGGCACGCGCCCAGTGCTTGCTGCAACACCACCAGGCTTCTTCGCCCGTATCTCCAAATCCCACGGTTCGTCCGTTAACCAAGTGGAGGACACGGTGTCCGGCGCCGCCGTTGGGATACTGGTTGTAGATGAAATGTCCCTTCAAGCAACGTTCGGCTTCATCGAGGTAGCATCCCTTGCCGCTCAATTGCCATAGTACCAGGTTCAAGCGCAACCAGTCGCTTATCGTACAACCTTCGTCGCGTTTGCATTGCCGGTTCAACACCTCTTTGATTCCGCCGGTGGGCAAGCGGTGTTTTTCCATGAAGATTTTCCAGTCGCGCTCGGCGGCCTCCAACCAGTGCAACTCTCCGCAAGCGGCGTAAAGTTCGGCGAATCCGCGAACCGCACACAGCCGGCCGTGACTGTGGATATCGTCGAAATTTTTGATCTCGACGGCCGATTCGCCTATACGCTTGCCTTCATTCAAATAACGCGCATCCTTGGTCACGCGTCCCAAAGCGGCCAGCCCTTCGATGCCCGAGAGGTAATAGGTCTCCATGTTAACAACGTACCCGCCCGGCTTGCGGGCGAGAATTTCGGGCTTATTGAAGACCGGATCGATGGCGATGTAATAATCTCCCAGCTTTTTGGCTGCCTGAAGCATCTTCTCGTCGCCGGTTTGCTCGTAGGCCTCGACGAGACCGATCAACAGCCGACCGTTGCCCCAGAGGATGGCCTTATCGCGATCGTGGTCGATATTCGGCAGATCCTGGTCGGCTCCAAAATGCCCGTCGTTCTTTTGATAGGTCGTTGCTTCGGAGCGTATCTTCTCAAAAGCCGCGAACGGCTGCGGATATATGGGTGCCAGAAAAGCGGCCGCGCCGATCCATCGTCCCGAGATGTCGCCGCTGTATTCGGTGTACCGGCGTTTCTGTTTCAGCGACAGGTCGGCCAGGATAAAATCCGTGCTATCCAAAGGCGGTGCCGCCATGCGCCCGGCGGCCCGAGCTTGTGCCGCGCCCCAAAAACCGGTAAGCCGCATATCATCCGACGGCGCCGGACGATCAGCCGCCACCGCATAGCTGCAAGTTAGGATCAATGTGAACAGTATAAAAGGGCGAAGTTGAGAGGTCATCATCATGGTGAGATTCTCCAGGTCTTGGTGGGAAGGGCAATTAACGGGGAGATGAATTAATTGTAAACTCGACGCTGTCGATATAGTAGGGCACCTGGCGGGCGGATGCATTTCCCATGCCGCCGGGCATGCCGAAATAGACTCGGGCGAAACCGCTACTAGGGGCCGGGTTGTTGCTGAGTGTTTGGGTCATGGGCTGGGCAGGTCGTCCCTTTTCGCCCGGCTCGTAGTTTATGACCAGTGTTTGCAGTTTGGTTTTCGGATCCCAGGATAGTTCGTATTTACAATAACATCCGGGAAAAGTCTTCTTATCGTCGACAATGTCGTTGGGCGTTTGTGCCACGCCTTCGGAGCCGAACAGCCCTACGACCGTCCAGCCTATCGACGGAGAACCTTGATATTTGATCGACTCCAGTCCCACGCACGAGTCGCCGGCGGATGTAACGACACCGAAGCCCATACTTTTGGCCACGCCGTCAGCGAAGTTCGGGTTAACTTTGGCATTGTCGCGGACGGTCGTTATTGTTGTCAGGTTCCATATGCGTGCATATACGGTCATCTTCCAGCCGTTGGCCAATGCCCGGGCCTCTTGCTCCTTGCTGAGGTCTTGATAGTAGTAGCCCGTGTCGCCGACCTTGAAGAGAATATCGCTGACAAAACCCGGGTTGGGTTTGCATATCGGTTCATAAAGACTTTCATCCGTGACACGGGTTTCGGCGTTGCCCGCGAAACACCAGCCGGAAGCGCCCGGTGTGAGCATATCTTCGTTATCCGGCAGGGCTTTATAGTAGAAAGGTTTTTTACCCGGCGCGGTAGGCGGCGCTGCACTACAACCCGCCGCGTAGGCCATGGCGGGAGGGATTTGGGGCATTTTGAAACTGGTTGTTCCGTCCTTGTTGTAATTTATGTAGGCGCAGACTTCATAGAAGATGAAACCGGCGAATCGAGGATCATTTCGAATGATGTCTATTTCTTTCATGATATGAGAATTTCGGCCCACGTATCGGTTGTAGTGAATGGGAATCCCCTTGGCCTTACAGGCGTCGGCGATGGCTTGGGTTGTCGGATTTGCCAAGGCCTGGTCGAAAGGGATTCCAAAGGAGCGGAAAACGGCCTCGTCGGGCAGGCCCAACTCTATCCAGCGCCGCCATTGCATTTCCATGTTGGCCGGATAGGCCAGCTTACGGTTGCGGGGAAGATTGCCGCAGAGTTTGTCGAGTTCAAAATTGATCCGCATCTTTTTCCCGCGATCGGCGATGAGTTTCTTTGCCGCAATGAGGAACTCGGTATAAGCATCGCCGCGAACCTTGGCGATGGCCGCCGGCGTGGGATTGTGGGGGTCGTCCAGACGATCCAGGATGACCTGGTTATAGCCGTATTCTTCCGGAAAATCGGTGTGTGTGCTGTGGTTTTCGATGCGGAATTCGACACCGTCGCCGCCCGCGTCTAGGATCTCTTCGACCTGGCGGAGCCAGTACTTCCGCACCTGCGGCTCGGTCTCGCAAGGCGCCCCAAGGTGAGGAGCCCGGCCACGGGCGAAAGCGATCAGTCCGGTCTTGCCCGAATGGTTGGAGGTGTCCAGTGCTGAGGTGTTGAGTCCGTAGCCGTGGTCGAACATCAGTCCCCAGTTGCGGAAGTCGGCCTGGGCCGCGTTGTATATCGCGAAGCCGTTGCAATAAACGCCCACTATTTCCTTGCCGCCGGCGTCGAAAGCCCGCAGCATCTTGGTGGCCGTATTAACGAAATCCGGTTTACCTTCGGAAAAATTCGTCGTTACCAGCACATACGGTTCGGTAAGGTTCAAACCGCTCAGGGCGAGCACTCGAATTTTATCGCCCTTGCGCGTAATCACGTTGTTGTGAAGGTCTATGACATCTTCCGGAGCCGTCTCGATTGATTCTTGCAGCTTGAAATCCACCGATTTTTGCTCGTACCGATAGTTGTTGGGACTGGTCCAGATCTGAAGGTTCTCTTTTTTGATCCGAGTCGGAGCGTCGTTGCTTTTGTAGAGTTTGATCGTGGCTATTGGGTTGTTGTTGACGGGCTCTGGCCGCGTTACGCTACGGTGTTGGATGCATAATTCGGGGTGCTTGGCCATATAAGGGTCGGCCCAGACGAGTTTTCCGCCGATTCGATCCACCAGCCCATACTTGGCCGCCTCGGGCGAGCCTTGCGGGAAAACCATGTCCACGCCCATCTCGTATGGTTTGAAATAGCCGAACACCTCCAGGTCTTGCTCGTGTCCGGCTTTGACCGCCTTGGCAAAGGGATTTTGCAGGCGCTTATATACCTTGCGGCAGTTCCCTGAAAGACCTTCCTCCGGCATAAGGTGCCCACCCTGGGCGTCGGCGTAATAAGACCAGGTAACAACCGAAACCCCGGCTCCCTTGAGCTTTTTCATCAAGTCGATGATATGCGATTCGTCGATGTGCGGGTTGTAGTGCGCTTCGTCCACGAAATCGACCAGTGATCCGGCTTTGAGCGGGCGCGATGATTTGAAAAGTTCGCCGGCGGTGGTTGATTGCGAACAAAGCGTGGCCTTCAACAGCAAGGCGATAACAAGAAGTTGTTTGTAGATGCGTTTTTCGGCTAGCATAGATATGCAACTTCTTTTCTGGATTAAGGAACGGAGAGGTGCGGGTGGGAAGTGCTTGTACTATTTTGCCGACGATAAATTCTAACCTGAATTACAACGGTCTGTCTACTCTTGCATTCCCAGGTTTTCCCACGATTGCTGAGAGATGGTGCTCATTGCCCGCCAGACCATAAGGTCGATGTCGTTGGAAATGAAGCCCACATGCCCGTCGACGTAAGTCACGTTGACGCCGCCGGGGTGCCGACTGCGAGCTGCCGCGTATGTGTCGGTGCCGCCGCCGGGGGCTGCCACGCAAGGCAAACCGACCTGCGGCATGTTGGCCATGGGACCGCACCAATCGCTCCAAGTGGCGTCGCCTTCTTCTGAATTCGGTCCCAGGCGATGCGAGTAGGCCGCCATGCCCATCCACACATGAGCCCATTCGCCACGCGGGTCGCCGCGTTGCGAATCGCTCACGTAAGGATTCTTTCCGGCGTTGACTTCGCTGAGCATAACCGTCTTGGAGGTACCATCGACTATGTCTCGCAGCTTGCGGCCCTGCATGCTGGATTGCCAGCGAAAGACTCCATCGGTTTCGAAGTTGTTGCTGTCGAAATCCAGATGCCCGCTGGCGATCAGTGTCCAGAAGTCTATATTCACATTCGGCGCCAGGACGTCGCTGCCCTGGCAGTAGACGTAGTTAGAACGCTGGCCGTGGTTGGTGTACTTTCGTCCCGCCGCGTCGTCGCTGGGGCAAATGTAGGCGGGGATTTGCGCGGCGACCACGACATTGTTGGGCGATTCATAGATACGTTTGCTGTAGTCGAACTTTTCCTCGATGTTTCCCTGTTCCAGATACGGCTGGATGAACATGAACATCGTGTATTCCATTTTCTTACCGCCAACCGCGAAAACCGATCCGGCGGGAAATGCACCAGTCGAACTCTCCATGTTCAGCGTTGCCAGGCCGACTTGTTTGAGGTTGTTGCTGCACGTCATCCTCCGCGCCGCTTCGCGCGCGGCCTGCACGGCCGGCAGCAGTAAGGCGATGAGTATGCCGATGATGGCGATTACCACCAGCAACTCAACCAATGTGAATCCATTATTTTGTTTCATATAGGCCTAAGTGCCGTTTTTTTCAGAAAGTGCAGACATATTATAAATCATTAAAAAAAATTTGAAGTTTCCGGGATAACATGATGCGTGCGAGTACGCGGCATGCGTGATTATCATTTCACAGCAACTTCCGCCTGCGGCGGCGACATTTTCTCTCCAGAAAAGTTGATCGTATTCTTGCCCGACTTCAGTTCCACGCTGAGCGTGCTTTGTACGTTCCAGTTCATCGGCAACAACGGCACGGTCGGGGGTACGGGATCGAAGGGACCGGCGTTTTCGTTGATTGGCGAACGGGCCAGATCGGGGGCTGTGATCCGCACAATGTATTTCCCGGGTAAGATACCCGCCTTTGCGGACAAAGAATATCGGCCGTCCTTAATCGGCATCTGCTGCGGTTGCGACTTGCCCTGGGCCGGTTCGAACGAAACCAGGCCGGCCTTGACTGCTTGTCCGTTATAGGTCACCTGTCCCGAGACATGGCAGACATCCGTATCGCCACAGCCGACCAATAACGGCATAAGTCCGATCGGCAGCACAAATATTATCAGGACCGCAATCCTCAATAAATCGTTCATGGTTTTTACTCCGCTGATACTACTTCGCCGCCTTGCGAAGTGCCCATTGCCTGCCAGATTTCCCAATCGATATCGTTATCGATCCACTGCACCGAACCGTCGATCATTCCGGCGTTGACGCCTCCGGGGTGCTTGCTCCGCGCGGCCAAGGCGGGCAGTTGGCCCGACCATCCCGCCGGCTGACAAGGCGCCGTTTCGGTGGGAACACAACAATTGGTGCTGTCTGGAGTAATGTCGGGACTTTGCGAGTTGGGCGCCAGCCAGGTGGTAAACCAACAAAAGGCGGCATGAAACAACAGCCCGCGATGGCAATTAACGCCCTTGGTGCCGATAACATTGACACCGGTCGTACCCTGCAGGCATTCGGAAAAAGCCAACGTACTGCTGGTACCGTCACTAATGTCCCTGATGCTCGATTGTTTGAAGTCGTCGATAATCGAGATCACGAAAGGCTGGCCGCCGTTTTTAATCGTAAGTGAGCCGAGTTGCCGTGATGGCAGGATCCTGAGGGTCCAAGAGGTGGTGCCGCTTGCCCCGACATTGCCGGCGTTGCAGGCGTAGTTGCCACGAAAGAACTCGTTGCCGCCATAAGAATATGGTATGTTGCTCGAATCGCTGGGGCATCGCGCTTCGGAAACCGCGGACAAGGGGATAATGCGGTTGCCGCCTTGATGATAACCGTCACCTGTCGAGAAATCCAAGTCCTCGGTCAACGTTCCCTTTTCCATATACGGCAATATGGCATGGTACCAGGTTTGCTTGTGCGGATTGAATCCGCCCGGCGGGAGCAGATCAAAAGAGTCGTGGTAGGAGTGCATCGCCAGGCAGATTTGCTTGAGATTGTTCGTGCATTGCATCCGTCGTGCCGCTTCGCGGGCAGCCTGCACCGCCGGCAGAAGCAAGGCTATAAGGATGCCGATAATGGCTATTACAACCAGTAGCTCGACCAGAGTAAAACCGCCGTTTTGCCGCCGTACCATGATTTTATCCCCCGTGATTGTTACAGATTTTCATATGTGTAATGCTATGCCGGTGGCCCGACTGTTTCGCCGGGCAATAATTCCAGCGGTACTTCGATTACTTCTTGATTGTCGTGTCGGCGCAGGCCGGAACTCATTTCGGAAAGGAGCCGTCCGGCCCAAACGCCGAGTTCTCGCTCGTCTCTGGCTACGCAGGTGAGTCGTGTCGATATTGCGCCTCGGGGACGATTGCCCCCAAAATATATCAGCGACAAATCCTCCGGGATATTAAAGCCCAGGTTGATCGCTTCCAGATAAACCGTTTCCGCATCCAGCGAGTTGCCGCAATGAATCGCCGTAGGACGATTTTTATCGTTAAGTATCTGTTCCAAGGCCTCTCGAATGGCGTCTCTGTGCAGGTTGATGAATGACTGTCGATGATCGTTGCTCATCACGCCATGGTAGTGAATTCGATAATTGGATTTGTCGATGCCGTGTTCTTGCATCGCGCCGCGAATGCCGTTGCCGACCGATAGAACGGCTTCATATCTCATGGCAACAAGGCTGGTAATGCGCCGGTGGCCGTGTTGGAGCAAGGTTTCCGCGGTCATGCGCCCAACCTGTTCGAATGATAGATTTACCAATGGCGCTTTCACACCTGGCACGGCGCGGTGGCACAACACTACCGGAATGTGGCTGTCTTGAATCAAGCGGATTTGTTCCGGCGGTGTTGGAGTTGCGGTGGGCACAATTGCAACACCGGCTACGTTGTCTTTGATGGCCTGGTGAATCAATTGCTCTTGTATGGCGGGGTCGTGTTTGGAACTGCCGACGCTGATCCTATATTCGCTCTTGGCGGCACGCTCCACGCCTTCGACCAGCGAAGAGTAGGGATCCTCGGCAATCGAAGGTACGATCACGGCGAAAACGTTCGTCTTCACCTGTTCGCGCTGTTGCCGGGGTGAGTTTACGAAAGTACCTTTTCCCGGTATGCGGCGGATGAAACCATCGCTTTCGAGTTTTCGCAGCGCTTGTCGCATCGTGCCCACGGCTACGTTCATCGTCGCGGCCAGGCTCCGCTCCCCGGGCATGGGATCACTTGGAGAGTACATGCCGGTCTGGAATTGCTCCAGCAGGTGGTCGTAGATTTGGCGATATTTCGGGCCGTTGACCAAAGGGCCTGATTCGGTAACTTGTCCCGCCTGTGCCATTCACAAACCTCAAAGCTTCTATGGAGCTTAAGCTTCCAAATAAAGTACTCGCCAATGAGTTTGGCGGATTGCAGATGTCCGCTCTATATCGGATGTGATAATACGGCGACAGCTCTATAGCAGTAAAGCTCAGTATAGCGATTTCAGGATGAAAAACAAGTGAAATATGAGAGAAATCTGCGTTTTGTAAGTCTCTTGGTAGTTAATGTGCAAAAGTCCAAACTGTTATACAATAGTATCACGATCTTTCTGTGGGGATAATTCGCTGGACGAGGCCCGGATTGGATGATATCGTATTTGTTATTAGTCGTGAACGAGCTGTGTTTCCTGCACGAATGGGCAGTTTGCCAAAGGCTATACGATGCCAAATCGTCTTAAAGAATACTTCCGTTATCTGCCACCCGGACCGCGGGATCGGCAGTGGGGATTATATGTGACCGCGGCCGGTTATCAGCCGGTCCCGAGTGGCAGCCAGTATCCGCCAAAGGGCCATCCGGCCTCGCATAGTTTTGCTTGGGAGCGGGGACGCGTCCTGGACCAGTTCGGTGTCGTTTATATTGTTCACGGCAAAGGAGAGTTCGAGTCGAAACAGACCGGGCTTTGCGACCTCGACAAAGGCGATGCCTTTTTGGTATTTCCAGGTGTCTGGCACCGTTATCGACCGGTCAGCAGAATCGGATGGGAAGTTTACTGGGTGCACTTTCAAGGCGAAGACGCGCAGCGGATGCAACGGCGCGGGTTCATTTCACCCGACGAGGCTGTGTTGAAGGTGGGGATGAACGATGCCGTACTCGATCCGTTTATTCATCTATTGGATTGGTTACGCGCGGAACCGGTTGGATTTCAGCAGATGATAGCGTCGGGCACGATGCAAATTATAGCGGCCATGCTCGGCGCCGTGCGAAACCAGGCGGCCGGAAGCCACATCCATGACCAGGTGCGACGGGCCAAGGCTTTATTGGAAGAAGAATTGGACGGTCTTCCCTTGATGGAAGGCATTGCGTCGGAACTGGATATGAGTCGCGCCCACTTTTTCCGCATATTCAAAGAGCATACCGGCCTGACACCGTATCAGTATCATCTTGAATTGAAACTCAACCGGGCTCGCCAGATGTTGCGCAACTCCGACCTGCCGGTCAAGCAAATCGCACGGCTCTTGGGATTCAGTAACGTTTATCACTTTTCGAAATTTTTTAAGAACAAAACCGGCATGGCACCCACGCCCTGGCGTAATCACGGGTTTCCTCAAGCTTTGTATGAAGTAGATTAAGATCTTGTTTTGAAATTACAAAAGTTGTAGCCGGACTAATGGAGTTAATAAAGGATTGATTTTATGAGCGATGTCGGAGCCAACAAGCAAGCCGGTCGACCGAAGCAGGCTTGCAAAGGCGAACATTTTACGTTGAAGAACACCGGTTCCGAAGTGCGCATAGACGTGCCTCGGGGCGTCGAGACCATGACTCCGCGCGAGCGTGTTCTGGCCGCTATCGAGCACAGGATTCCCGATCGCGTTCCCATCGATTTGGGCGGCAATCAGACCGGCATTCACAAGTTCGCCTACGAGGCCTTGCTTAAATACTTAGGAATAGAGGATCAGGTAACCATCATGGACGCAGTGCAGCAATTAGCCGAGCCTTGCGAGGCGGTGCTGGAGCGGTTCCATGTCGATACCCGGTATATCGCCGCCAAAGCTCCCGACGATTTTCAAGGGGGTAGCCAGCAGAACGTGCGAGAAGGCAGACTGTGGCATGATCTTCGCGACGAGTTCGGAGTGGTTTGGTCCATGCCCGACGATCAGCCGTACTATATGGACATCTCGCATCACCCGCTGGCCGAGGCCACGATCGCGGATGTGGCCGACTATCCGTTCCCGCGCGGAGACGATCCCAGCCGCTTTGCCGAGTTGCGCGAGAGAGCTCAAATGCTG
>JAFGTN010000566.1 GCA_016934075.1 Pirellulales bacterium | reverse complement strand
TTGTCGTCGAGCACGGCCTGCCCTGGGTATATGGCGGCTGTGTTGGCACCGAGGGGCAAACAATGACGATCATCCCCGGCAAGACCGCCTGCCTGCGGTGCCTCATGCCCGAGTGCCCGCCCAAGGGCAGTACACCCACCTGCGACACCCACGGCATCCTGCGACCCATCGTGGGCGTGATAGCATCGATCGAAGCCATCGAGGCGATTAAGATTCTTAGCGGTAATGTCGACGCCATCAGCCGGCAATTGACGATCGTGGAACTCTGGGACGGCCGTATACGTCAGGTTGACGTTTCGACATTACGCGATCAGGTGGATTGCCCCGTGTGCAAAAAAACAGCTAGTAAGAAAAGCGGGGCATGACGCTTTTTCTCGTGCCGGAGAGCGATTGGCCGCGATCGCCCAACAATGAGTCGTAGGCGTCTGGCAGGTAGAGGATGGAATCTTGGTCGCGAGCAGCGCGGTCTACGGCAATGATTTCCTCTCGTGCAGCTTGGGGCCGGTCATAGTCGATGTTTTTCGCCACTGACATCGACAGCCGACGAATTACTGAACACTACTTGTATTAATTTCATCTACAGTATCCAACGTATCTGATTCGACGGAAAGAAAAACCTGGCAATTCGATAAACGCAGAATTTCGGCTACCCAATCGTACTTGTGCGATTGCGAATGTTGCAGATCAGCCAGGTCCACCCTGGAAACCACGGCATCGTATTGCCCATTGTTGATCGTCTGAATAATTCCTTGGAGTGATTCACTTGGAGGCTTGATGAGCACGGATTGGCGGCCAACTTGCTTAGCCCGAGATAGAATTTCATTCACGTTATGATTCGAGCCTTCCGAGAAGACGGTTTGCATAATGTCCAGTCTTACGTCTGGATCAAGCATTGTCAGCAGTGATTGGTAAAGATCATCGGAGCGGGGCTCACCATCGTGAATGAGCAGCACACGGTCAACGCCTATGCCGGCGGCGCGGAGTTCGTCAATCGATCGTGCCCGTCGTTCGGCGATTGTCGGAATACGATTGCCTCCGGCCAGATCCAGGTTGAAATCGCGTTGTCGGCCGATGATGCGTACGGCCAAGGGAGCGGGTTCCCCCAGGTAAAGGCTGATCCAGTAAAGGGAGATCTGATCAAGCTGTTCACTGGGCCGGAATTGGTTGGAGACTCCCACAACCAATTCCTGAGCGCCGATGGCCCGCGCGGTCTCAAGAATGGCGTGCAAAGCGTTGTTGGTAGAGACAACAATGGGAATGATCTTCTTGCCGGCCGACTCCGCCCGCTGCAGCAAGACCGTCATCAGTTTTTTCTCACGGGGTGACAGGGCCACAGGCTCGCTGTGGACACCGCCGACAGGGCGTACGTGGGCTGTCATAACGACGACATCCGTGGTATCAGGATCAGTCTCGGCAAGTGCTTTTTCCAGCATGTCCAAATGGGACGGCGAGCGTATGGCCACCAGCTTACGGTACGGTTTGGTCAGTTCAAGCAGCGCGGGTGTGAGTTCGCTGGTGACCTTCTCGTTAAACTCGTCCAGGTGTTCGTGCTCCTCGTAACCGGAACGGCGGTGGTGGAAATACTCGGTGCCCACAAAGAGTAGAAAAAGTGCGACGGCGAACGACGAGCCTGCCATTGTGGCCGTGGGTTTGGTCAAAACGTTCATTGCAGCCGAAGCGAGAAGAATGAGAAAGATTAGCGCAAGACCAATGGGAAGTTCCACTCCCTTGACACGGATATTGAGAGGAACTCGAAAACCGCGCGGCCGTTCGGCTTCCTTAAAACGTAATATCAGCATGGCCAGGGCATTGAAGGTAAAACTCCACACCACACCGAAAGCATAGGCCTCGCCCAGCAGTATGACGTTGCCGCGGCTGGCGACGATCGTAAAGATTTGCAGTCCCATGATCGTGGATAACAGGCGGTGATTTGTACCGTAGTGATGGTGTGGCCGCAAAAACCACTGTGGGATAACGCCGTCCTCGGCCACACGACTAAGAACGCCATTCGAGCCGACAATTGCCGTATTCACCGCGCCCGAGAGTATCAGTGCTCCCACCAGGACCACGAAGGCATTAAGCAGCAGACGGGCAAAGAGCGGCCCGCACATGCTCATGGCCAGCCCGCCGATGAGATTGTCGCCGTATTGGCTGATGCGGACATCGTTGGGAATAAGCAGTACGGACAACACGCTGACGCCACCGGTCAAGAGCAGGCTGAATAGGAAGACAATAAAGGCTGCGCGGCGAAAATTCGGTAGTTTGGGTGATTCGACCTCCCGATATATCTGAGCCAGCGTTTCTTCTCCGCTCATCGCTAAAACAGAGTGGCCCAAGGCAAGAAAGAAGCCGACCATCCCGACCGCACTCAGCCAGTTCCAGCCATTCAGGTTGTAGAGGCTCTTGCCTAGTCGAGTACCGTCGAGAAATCCTAGAGGGCTTTCCATTTTGCCTGTAAGTGCGTCCAACTTGGGAGCAAAGTCTGGCTGGAAAACGATCTCATTGCGAGGTCCTTCGAGAAAAAGCGTGATGACGGCCCAGCCAAGAACGATTGCGGTCATCACGGCCGTGATCATCATGATTCGCAACGCCTTGCCACTAGAGGCGCGAATGCCGATGACGTTAAGGCGGTAGAAAAAGATCGTGACTGCGCAAGCAATTACCACTGAACCAACGGATTTCCAGACATCTGTAGTTGACGCCGAGACGTTGATCGCCGTGGCATAGCTGAACAGTTCCAGGGCCAGGCTCATGACGTATTGCCCCGCTGCGACACCGCTGATCGGGCCGGTCAATATATAGTCGAAGAGCAGTGCAGAAACGGCGATTTTCGCTAGAGTTCCCCCCAGGGCCTCCTTGACGATGCGGTACACCCCGCCGCGGACGAACATCGAACAGCTTTCGATATAAACCGAGCGTACGGCATAGCTAAAGAGCATTACCCCGACGATGAACCAAGGAGCGGCCGGGCCGATGGAGTGCTCAACGATGCCACCGATATAATAGGCCGTACTAGCCAAGTCGCAGAGTACCAGCGCGGCCGCCCGCCAATACGAGATGAACAGAAACATGGCGCTGCTGATGACCACGACCTTGGCGACCGTAACCACCGGTTGCGGGCTTTGCGAGTCTTGCGTTGAATGGCTCATTAGTAAGTGAAAATGTTTTCAAAACGGAATCGACACTTGCAACACTACTGTGGCACATTAATTGCACAGAGCTTCCCTGAATTATACTGATGGTTTTCCGGTGAATGGACCATCGGCCATCAGCCTGTTAGGACAGCCTCAAGAGGAGTATAGAAAATGTCCAGCGAAAAGAAAACTAATCCCCCCGTTAAGTCGAAACCTGTTGCCGGAAAAACGCCAGCCGCTCCAGCCAAACCGGGAAAATCCGAGGCGACAAGCACGCAAAACACGGCGTCAAAACCAGAGTCTAATCCCTAATCATGGTGGGCGTTAAATTATTTGATCTGCGAATCAACTCAGGGAAACAACAACCAATCACATGGTCAGCAAATGATCTTGTTGCACAGTTTTTATCCATGTGTTTTCAAGGCTCTTATTTTATTATTATCTTGGGTGATTTTATATACGAAACCGAATAGAACTTGACGAGGAATTTTACCTGCCCTGGAGAAAATGGGCAGTCTACCGAGGACGCTTATGGGTCTTAGAGAACGCACAACATCGGATTTTGGTGCTTTGGGCGTAACAGAACGGGGCTTTTCCGAAAATGACCGACCAAACCAGATCAACACCGGGCTGGCGATATAAATCGAACTGTAGGTGCCCACAAGCACACCGGCGACCAGACAGAAGGCGAAACCATGAATAGCGACACCGCCGAAAACATATAGAATCAATGCAACAATCCAGGTCGTCAAGCCAGTCAACAGCGTTCTCGACAGGGTTTGGTTAGTGGCCGCGTTGATCATCTCCCAGGTGATGGGTTGTGTCTTGCGGCGAATCTCGCGTATACGATCGAAGACGACGATCGTATCGTTGACCGAATAACCGACAAGTGTCAACAGTGCGGCTACCATGGGCAGGTTAATCTTGAACGATTCCAGTCCCAGCCAATCACCGGGCGGAGTGCCCGCAAGCCAACGGCTCGCCGCCACGAGTCCTAGAACGATGAGAACGTCGTGCACCAGGGCGACGACGGCTCCTAGTCCGAACAAAACGCTTTGAAAGCGAATCCAGAGGTAAACGATGATGGCCCCCATGCTAACCAACAGCGCCACTAAGGCCGCTGCCTGTGCCTGATGGGCCACTTGGCCGCCAAAATTATCCATCCGCTCAAAAACTGTTTCCCGACAGTCGGTTTTAGCGCCGTTGTTGGCGACTAGCTCATTTCCGAGTTGGGTTAAGAGGGCGGACTTTACGGCTTCCTGATCCTGTAGCGTGGTGCGAATTAGGAATCGACGTCCGGGAGATTCACCGCGGATTTGGAGTTCTTCGACAGACACGTCGGGAAGTGCCTCTGCGGCCGAACACCGCACCTCCGCGGGATCCACTGGCTTCTTAAACGTCACGGCAGCCAGGGTTCCTCCGGTGAAATCGATGTCGAAGAGGCTGTTGCCACGCAACACCAGAGCCGTCATGCCCATGGCTATCAGCAGACACGAGCCGGCCATAGCAATCCAGCGCTTGCCGACAAAATTAAAGTTGGTTTCCCCCAACAGCCGAAACATGCCAAAACGCTTCGTCCAGGCGTTGCGTTCGAGAATGTCGAACACCAGGCGGCAGACGAACACAGCCGTAAAAAGGTTCGCCAGAAGGCCGATGAGCAGCGTCAGGGCAAAACCCTTGACCTGCTCGCTGCCGATCCAGTAGAGGATGGCGCAGGCAAGCAAGGTGGTGACGTTCGAGTCGAGTATAGGTCGAAGAGCACGATCAAAAGCATAGGCGATGCTTTGACGCAGCGGGCGATTTCGTGCCTGCTCCTCCCGAAGCCGTTCGAAGATGAGCACGTTGGCGTCGACGGCCATGCCCACCGAGAGGGCAAGACCCGCCAAGCCGGATAACGTCCAGGTGGCGTGGACCCAGGACATCGTTCCCACGACGATCAAGACGTTTATCACTACGGCAATATCGGCAATTATGCCGGCCAGGCGATAGTAGAACGCCATGAACAAGAGCACCACGATCGTAGAGACGACCATGGCCGTCATCCCGCTTTCTATAGTGTCGCGGCCTAGCGTGGGGCCGATAGTTAGCTCGCTCGCTGGTGTGGATTCAAGCGAGGCGGGCAGCGATCCGGCATTTAACACAGCCGCCAAATCGACGGTTTCCTCTTTGGAGAAATCACCCGTGATGATGCCGTTGTTGGAAATCCGATCTCGCAAGCCCGGCGCAGAGTAGACTTTCCCGTCCAGGACGATTGCCAGACGCCGCTCGAAGCCGTCACTTTCGGGCATGTTCATTTCTGTGAGGATGCCGAAACGCCGTGCTCCTTCGGATCCGAAATGAAAGCCGACCGCCGGTCGTCCCATTTCGTCGAATGTGAATTCCGAATGGCGGAGGAATTCGCCCGTCACCTTGTAATCATCTACGACTGCCAGAACCATCTCACCATGGTCGCGGTTGCGCTGCAGGGCGATCTTACCATACGCGGTTATCGGCTCTGCCGTCTTGGCTACCGGCAACCATCGGGCGGCCACCTTGCCCCTTATGATAAGATCGCGTGGGTAGGACGCCTCTGCTTCCTCGATCAAGGCCGCGTGGTCGCGCCGGTTGGCGAGGATGAGAAATTCCAAGTTCCCCACACTCGTTAGAATCCGCTTACAGCGTGCTACATCTTCCTGCTTCGCCCGGGGGATGATAATTTCCACCCGGTCTGTGCCGACACTACGGATCGTGACGTCCATCAGACCCGCCGGATTGATGCGGCGATGGATGGCCGAGACCATCTCATTGATGTCGAAGCCGTCGGGTGTCGGGCGTTTAACCTGGTAGACAAGAATCGTGCCGCCACTAAGGTCGATTCCAGGCCGAAAGGCGTCAGCCAGTGGAAAGAAGCCGATCGTCACAAAAACAACTACGTAAACCACCGCCGCGATCCGCTTTGTATATTGTGGTAGACGGACCATATGGGCGATCATCGATGCAAATAGCAGGGGTATTCCCAGCCAGACAATAATCTGTGCAAGAGTGAACATCTTTAGTCTCCCGTTCTTCACGTTCCATGCGTTTTTTGTTGGGACTACGAATTCCGATCGATGTCCTTGGTCATTTCGCTCATGCCCCGCTTGAACTCGGAGATGCCTTTTCCCAGGGACCGCATTACAGAGGGCAGGCGGTTTCCGAACAGTAAAAGTGCCACCAGGCACACGACAAACAGTTCCGTTGGACCGACGCCAAACATTGTTAAACCTCCAAACAAACATAAATCCAGTCAACCGCGCGGCGAAGGCGAACGGTTCGTAAACTTCCAATAGGACGCGCGGAAACATATCATTACTTATGAGATTGTTACGTTCTCTCCACTTTTTCTTCTTTGTGTTTTTTTCACTGGGCGGCTATTTGATTGGCCGTAAGACGCATATCCCTCGGCGGGCCCCGGTCCGGCCGTTCTGTTTTGCAATCGCCAGAACCATCGCCCC
>JAFGTN010000008.1 GCA_016934075.1 Pirellulales bacterium | reverse complement strand
GGACCCGTGTAGAGCATCAACGTTTTGCCCAACTGGATCTGGTCGCCGCTGTTGAGCAAGTGCCGCTCGACCCGCCGCCCGTTGACAAAAGTGCCGTTGGAGCTGTCGCGATCGATGATTTCATAGATACCGTCCGACTCGCGAATTTCCGCGTGTTGCCGCGATACTTCCGTATCGTGCAAGCGAACCATACTCGACTGGTCGCGGCCGAGTTGCAAAACCGGATCGTCGAACTCGAACCGCGAGCCCTGATCGTTCCCTCGAATCACAAATAGCGACGGCACAGGCTATGCTCCTAATCGGAGGCCACAGTTTCACCAAAACACCCAATCGGTCCAAATGTCACTGTTGGCGAGGTCAAACCAATCGAAACGCTCTTCGATTTTACGAATCGCTGAGAGGTTACGATAGGGGCCAAATTAGTACATAAACGAAATCGGATAGACATTTATTGTGACTTTGGAATCAAGTTGAGATTTGGGTTGTGGATTCATTTTTGGACGTTGACATGTCCCCCTCTATCGTGTAAATGAACATTCTCCAGCGCCTGGCTTATATCGGACAACCGGGTTATACTGAAAAAATCCATGCGGAGAAGATTTTTTTATGCAAATCGATCTGTGGACGTTTGACTTAACCTGTTATGACGTATAGCATTAGAATGGCATGAATAACTGCGACCAAAAACTACCCCAATTTCGAAATCCTCCCGTCATTGAAACGGTGTTGGGAGTTTATTTCCGCGAATTGGAAAAATTCAATTCGGCTGAACAGGGCATTTTTTGGGATCGTTATTTCAGAACAAAGTTTCCCAATTTAGAGGAACGCCCACCTACCGAGGAGTTGCGCGAGCGGTTTGGAGAAGACCGCTTAGTTCCTGGTGCGGATATCCGTTGGAGAGTTTCACAGCGGCCAGATACCCCTCGACTTTGGGCAGCATCTCAAGATGGTCAGCATGTCATTCAAATACAAAGAAACGGGTTTCTAACGAATTGGCTCAAATCAAATGACGGGGTGACTTATAAATCCTTTGGAGAAAAACGCCTTGAGTTAGCCAATAAACTAGGCCAACTAAATGAATTCTTACAAGACAGAACCATCGGTCAGATTAAACCTACTTCATGGGTTGTCACATATATTAATCACATCGATTATGAAGGGCTGGATAATGTTGGACCATCAGTTGCGGATATCATAACCACCTGGACAAATACATACAGCGACGACTGGCTTGTCAGTCCAGATAATTTAGTATTGGACATTGCGTTCCCGATGCCGAGTAATGCCGGTCGGCTCAACGTTAAACTCACTCCTGTTTTTGAGAATAAAAGCAAACAACATAAACTGCGTCTAGAATTGACAGCCCGAGGCCAACAAGAATTCAAAGACCTTGAAAGCTTGTTGCTATCAATCGACTTGGGACATGAATGGGTGGTGCGTGGATTCACCTCGCTTACTCGTCCTGAGATGCACAAATTATGGGAAAGAGTATAATGACGCCCTTCGTAACAATCACCGAAGATGGTATTGCCAGAGAACCGATTAGCCGTGGAGACTATACGGTTACCGATGGTACCCACGCGCAGGCTTTTTGGCTTCCCGAGATATTCGAACAATTACGTGTGATTGCGTCCCTCCCTGAAGGGTGGGATTCTTACGGAGCGCCGACGCCTGAATTCCACAAGGTGGAAGCCGCTGCAAATTTGATATCCTGTCTTGCTGACGATCCGAATTTACCGAAACCATATGTTAACCCAACGCGCGACGGGGGTGTACAATTCGAATGGGAATCAGAAGCAAAATATTTCGAGCTTGAAATCAAGGCCGAAAGAGCTGCAACATTTTTCTATAGCGATGAAGACAAGCATATTGAAGAGACGGGCGAGGTCTTCGAAAATGAATCGCTCGCCGTGGTGCTAGAACTCATCCACCGTGTGGTCTCCAACACATAACTCAACAGCAAACGGCGAGGGTAGATCGTGTCGGAAGGGCGGATCGCTGACCATGAGGTTCTCTATCGACGCATTCCCCCAACAGAAAGATACTTTCAGCCTCCAGATAGAATTACCAGTGCGAATTTTAAGCTTAGATCTGGTGAATTGGGAATTTCGGTTTATAGAGCAGTCTTTGTCGATGCAGCAGGAGTCCTCAATAAGCCTGGAGTAACAGAAGGTTACAGAATTGCTTATACGACAGCAGGTCAAATCCGCGCCGCAAGGAACGGTAAAGACGAACCTTTGTATCTTGATGTGATTTCCGTGAGTGATGAAAATGATCCAGGGCATGCTGAAATTCGATCTCCAAATATAGGCAAAATTTCAAGTAGTGCCGCAAACGCCCTAAGAAAACTGTTTCAACTGGTTGAATCTTCCACCATCAATGACGAATAAGGGGCAATTTCGACATGGTTCGTCTTGGGTAGGGTTATTAATAACATGCCCGAACTTCTGATTATCTGCGAACACCCCACCCTTCTCGGCGGAGAGCATTCGATGCTTTCGGTTATCGGGGCCGTCGAGGATGCGGGCTTTTCGGTCTCGATCATGGCGCCGCCCGAGGGGTCGCTGGCCGAAGTTTGCATGTTGCGGGGACTGCATCTGGTGCCACTGCTCACACAGGATTTTTCCGGCAAAACATTGCCGCAATCGAACCGGCGGGAATATATCGCGGCGCAACTGGCTCACTTGCGGCCCGACCTGGTACATGCCAACAGCCTGGCAATGGCCCGACTGGTGGGGCCCGTGGCTAAGGAGCTGGGTCTCGTGAGCATAGGACATTTGCGCGACATCATCAAGCTCAGCCGCCGCGCAGTCGACGATATTGCCTGCTGCACGCGGCTCTTGGCCGTGTCACAAGCAACACGCGATTACCACGTAGCAGCCGGGCTGCCCGCAGATAATACACACGTTCTCTATAACGGCATCGATCTATACCATTTCATGCCGCGCGGCTCCGGTGGCGAACTGCATTGCGAATTAAACCTTCCACACCAGGCCGTCTTGATCGGCGCGATCGGGCAGATTAGCCTGCGCAAGGGACAAGATACTTTATTGACGGCCGCCTCGTTGCTGGCGGCCGAACTGCCCGACGTTCATTACGTGCTTGTCGGCCGCCGCTGGTCCGACAAGGACGAGGCAAGGCGATTCGAAGCGGACTTGCACACCACGGCGCGGCGGATCGGCAACGTTCACTTTCTGGGCGAGCGTGACGACGTACCGCTGATTCTCGACGAGTTGACCATTTTGGTCCACCCCGCGCGGCAGGAACCGTTAGGCAGAGTATTGCTCGAAGCAGCGGCCTCCGGCTTGCCTATCGTGGCCACCGACGTGGGCGGAACACGCGAGATTTTTGATATCGAACCGGACGCCGACCTGCACACCGCCAGGGAAACGGCCCTGCTGGTCCCGCCCGACGAACCTGACGCGATGGCCGCAATGATCGCCGAGCTGATGCGCGACCAGGAACTGCGAAAACAGCTAGGCCAAGCCGCCAGAAAACGGGCCGAAGATGCCTTCGATGTGCGCGTGGCCGCCGCGAATTTGATCGAGCATTACCGGGCGGTTATTTCCGGGTAGGATCTCACGTAAGCCACTCGGCCACATCCTTGGCCCAATAAGTAATAATAATAGAAGCTCCGGCGCGCTTAACCGCGGTTAGCGATTCGAGCACCACGGCCTTTTCGTCGATCCAACCTTGCGCGGCGGCGGCCTTTACCATACTGAATTCGCCCGAGACATTATAAGCCGCCAGGGGCACGCCCGGCCAGCGGTCGCCAACCATGCGGATAATGTCCAGGTATACCATGGCCGGCTTGACCATGACGATATCGGCCCCCTCGGCCAGATCGAGCTCGACCTCGCGAAGTGCCTGCTCCGCCGCGGCGGCCGGGTCCATCTGATAGCCCTTGCGATTACCCGCCTGCGGCGCGCTCTCGGCCGCTTCGCGAAAGGGACCGTAGAAAGCGCTGGCGTATTTGGCGGCGTAGCTCATGATGGGAACGTGCGAAAAACCCTCTTGATCCAGCCCGTGTCGCATAGCACCCACCATGCCGTCCATCATGCCGCTGGGCGCCAGCATATCGGCGCCTGCCCGAGCGTGTACAACGGCCTGCTTGGCAAGCAGCTCCAATGTGGCATCATTATCGACGTCATATCGACCGTTTGTCCGGCAGGGAACGCCACACTGACCGTGGTCGGTGTATTCGCAAAAGCAGACATCGGTGATCGTCAAAAAATCGGGGCAAGTCCGCTTGGCGGCCTCGAGAGCTTGGGGGATGATGCCCGCCGGGTCGGTGGCATCGCTACCTAGCAAGTCTTTCTTTTCCGGGATTCCAAAAAGGATTACTCCACCCAAGCCAAGATCCTCCGCGCGGCGGATCTCGTCCGGCAGTATGTCTGGCGAGATTTGATAATTGCCGGGCATGGATTCTATTTCGCGGCGAAGCTTCTGACCCGGCCGCACGAACAGGGGCAAAATCAACTCCGAAGCACACAATCGCGTTCGGCTAACCAAATTGCGCACAGCCGGATTGTAGCGCAACCGACGCATGCGTACATTTGGAAATGCCTGATTCGGGAACGTATTTCTTTCATCCATTGAGCTCATTCATTCCTTTTTTTGGGAGGTTGTTCCTCTTTACCGGAAGTGCGAAGCTCCTTTTGGGGAGGGCGAAGCTCCTGCTGAGCCTCGTCGGGCTTCGACTTCTTCTCAACTTTCGACTCGGCGGTAGCCTCACCCTTCCGGGGAGCTTTCTCGGCTTTTGCAAGAGCTTTCTCAGCGCGCCGCACGGCCTCGGCGGCCCAGGGTTTTTGTGAGTATAGCTCTATGACGCCCTTCCAGATGGCGATAGACTCTTCGGGTTCCGTTTTGAACCAATCGTCGGCCCGATTCAGCCGTTCGTTGATCATAGCCAGGTGGTCGGGACTGTTCTTTTCGATCTCTTCGCGGAGCATATCGAGTTTCCGATGTATCAGTTCCAGGCATTGGCCTGTGTGGCCGCTGATGTCGGCGTTATGTCCGTATAGATCGACGAGTGCCTGCAGCTTTTTCATGCCCTTTTCGGGATCGCGATCGGCGATGTTTTTTGCTTCGAAGTAAGCACGTTCGATGGGCAAAAGATCTTTTGTATCTCCGAAGACCATCGCGCGGAGATCGACTTTTTTCCTCAACTCATCGAGGCGGATTTCTCGTTCGAATTTTCGTAGCGACTTGCAACGCGGATCATCGGCATGGTTGAGCAGGAATTCTTCGATGTCCTCCTTTGCCTTCAATATCGACGAAGTTTTGCCATCGGCCGTTTGCTCGACAATCTTATCATAGAGTGCGTCGGCCGAAGGTGGGTGCAAAGCGTACCAGGCCCCCATGCCCGCGATGATGAGCGCCGCGGCCAAAACCCAAGTCTGCGCGGAAATCAGCGCGTGGCGCTCCTCGACGCGTGGGGCAACGTGATCGAGTTCTTCGTGTGATACGACCGTGAAACGGCCTTTGGTAATGGTTTTTCCGAGTGCCTCGGTTTTGGGCGACTCTTTTCCGGAAGATTCCGCCTTGATCGGTCCTTTGTTTTCCGGTTCTTTCCTCCCGGCAGCCATCTCCGCCTGCCTGCCGTGCGGTTTCGCGGAAACCTGTTTTGGAGGCGAGCCGAATACACCAAAGGCGTCGGTCGCTCGGGTTTCCGGCAAAGATTCGTCGGCCGGCTTGCCCGAAATGTACAGTGACGGGTCACTGTCGCCAATGTCGCGTGTTACGGCCAAGGACGACGGATCCCCTCCCGCGGGCATTGAAGAGGGTGGTTTCAATTCAAAACCGATATCATCGTATTTCTTTCCGCCATCCGTTGATTGGCCATTCGAAGATACACTGCCTTGCTTGGAATTAACTCCATCCTGCGCCGGTCCTATCGATAGAAGCGACTCGAGATGACGCCCCAGCACCATGGCGTTGGGAAACCGGTCGGCCGGTGCCTTGGCTAAAAGTTTATCGATGATATTGGATAACTTTTCGGGCACGTCCTTGACAAAACTGTTTACCGGATCGGGAACTGCATAGCGCTGTTTGTGCAGCATTTCCGGCAGAGTTTTGGCCACAAAGGGCGGCCGTCCAGCCAATAACGCGTACATCACACCGGCCAAGCTGTAGAGATCTGCCCGATAGTCGACCGGCCGGCCTTCGGCCTGTTCGGGCGACATATATTCAACGGTTCCTATCACACTGCCGGCGGTGGTCATGCGCGTGCTTCCGAATAGCCGGGCGATGCCGAAATCAGAAAGCTTTGTAGTGCCGTCGGATGCCAACAAAAGATTGGCCGGCTTGATGTCTCGATGGATTACACCTCGATCATGAGCATGCCGCAGTGCCCGACAAGTCTCCACCCCGATCCGTGCCACCGTCCGCCATTCGAAACGCCGGCCCGCGTTGATCTCTTCTTCCAAACTGACCCCGTCGACCAGTTCCATGACATAGAAGAGTTGATCGTCCTGCTCGCCGAAGCCGAAAAGCCGCACGATATTGGGATGTTTCAGGCGTCGCAGGGTTTCGATTTCCGAGGCGAAGCGATGGCGAAAATCCTCTTCCCGCCCTAGCTCTCGCCCCAGAACCTTGATGGCCGCCGGTTCATCGGTTTCAGTATTAACCCCCTCATAGACGGTACCCATCCCGCCACGCCCCAGGCGGCCGACAATTCGATACGGTCCCAATTGTTCCGGTTGCATGGCGATTTCCCTCGAACGGTTATAATATTATCCTAACTTTGCGCGTCGGGAACCGCCAGTAGCCATTCTGGTGGGTCTGTCACAGAGCCCATTGACTTTTAATCGCTTTCGGCAGTAAGATACTGCGTTTCGGGCGATTAGCTCAGTTGGCTAGAGCGCCACGTTTACACCGTGGAAGTCGGGGGTTCGAGCCCCTCATCGCCCACTCGCAAGAGCCGTTGTCAACGCTTGGCAGCGGCTCTTTTGTTTTGACAGGGGAAGGACTTACATCGATATTTCCATCGCTTACAATACGAGTCGAATCGAAGGTCATTTTGACCACCGAAGATAGCGATTTGCACGGTTTGTCGAGATTTGGTGCAAGCACTGGTACAAGCTGAGAGTGCTCCTTACCCTCGGTGCCAGTAGCATTGTAAAAGTCAGGCTCTAGCGAGGATCGGCTCACAAACACCACGACCAGTCGTAAGGAAACCAAGAAGAATATAAAGGGATTAGGCTTTCCTGGAATCTTGAAGTCGCAATTTGTGACCTCAAGTTTGCAACAACCACAAGGACTGTAAGATGGGCAAAAAACGAAAAACCTTGGTTCTCAGCGAGCGGATCGAAAAATCGATACTGCTTATTCGCGATCAAAAGGTCATGTTGGACAGCGACTTGGCATCGCTTTATGGTGTTGAGACAAAGGACCTTACACGGGCAGTCAGACGAAATATCGATCGGTTTCCCGGGGACTTTATGTTTCAACTTGACAAACAGGAATTCGAGGACTTGAGGCGCCATTTTGGCACCTCAAGTTCCTGGGGTGGCCGCCGTTATCCCCCCTATGCCTTCACCGAACAGGGCGTGGCCATGCTATCGAGCGTTCTGCGCAGCCCTCGCGCCGTGGCCGTGAACATAGAGATAATGCGGGCATTCGTTCGCCTGCGACAACTGCTGGCCTCGCACGCCGACTTGGCGCGCAAGCTCGACGCCCTGGAGCGCAAATACGACACCCAATTCAAGGTCGTCTTCGACGCCATCCGCCGGCTAATGGCTCCATCGCCGGATAAACCACGCAAAAAGATCGGATTTCATACGAAAGGGGAGGATAATGGGTAAGATAACATCTTGGACTGAAATAATCATCTCTGTTATGTTGTGAAATCGCGGTGGATTGACGAGGGGACTCGGATTGCGGATTCTGGTGCGAAGTGCGAGATGAGTTGGGCGTTGAAGGAATAGGCCTGGCCCCCGACCGGCCGCCGGGCCGAACCAGGCACTTAGAAAAATACTTTCGCATAGACCAGGCCGAGGGCAATGAAAAGCGAGACCGTATTCGCCGCCGCAAACTGCCACGCACAATCGATATTGCCGGACGACGACGGCGATGCGGACCGTTTTCACGCCTACCGCCCGGGTGTACTGGAAATCCAGCGGTTTTGCGAGCAAACGCTCTACGATGCCGGGCGCCGGCGCGAGGCTTACGAGCAGTACTCGTTGACGGCGCAAGCGGACTCGACTTATCTCAACCACTTTCGATCGCTGGTGCGTCGATATCCGGAATTCGAGCCTGGCGATATCCTCATGGACTTGATCGAGAAGTCGGGCCAACCGAAACATGCGTGGTTTTCTTCGGCGCGAAAATGCGAATTGTACGACATGGCCCTGCAATGCGCCGAAAGCGGACCGGTCAACCCAAGCACGCTGGCCATCGCGGCGCGGGATATGCTCCAGTCGCATCCGAATTTCGCCTGGCGGATTTCGGTGCTGGCCGTCAAGTACTTGCTTGTCGATTACGTAGACGTGAGTGAACTCGACGTCATCACAGCCGTTCGACACATCGTCCAGGGGGCTCGGAATGCTGGAAATCTGGACGAGGCGCTAGACGCACTGTGCCAGGTACTTGACTTACGAAAGAAAGCGCAGAAAATACCGAGAATCGTCAGAGAGGAATTGAGAAGGCTCGGCGTGTCGTCGCCGATGTAATGCCATGTTGGCGGTCGCCCTTATTATAATGCGGGATCACAATGGGTAAGTCGAAAGAACGAACACCACCACAATGCGAGGGAGCCAGGCAGCAGGCCACTGACTGGATCGTATTCATCCTTCGCCGCGATAGCGAGTGTGAACGGTGCAAGTGTGAGCTAGGCAAAGGCGAATTTATTTGCCTCACGGGTAAACAGGTTCTGTGCCTGGAATGCGCGGGCTTATCGCACCTTGAATTCCTTCCCAGCGGCGATGTGGCCATAACACGGCGAGCAACCAAGTATTCCGAGCTGCACGTCGTCGTGATGAAGAAATCCGCCGCCCGCAAGCGATCCGAACGGCAAGGCATCCTGGCCGAACCGGAGGCAATCCGTCGCGCGGAAGAGGAATCGGCGGCCGACGCCGACGAGCGTTCTGGACGCCGAAAGAAAGCCGCCAAACAACGGGAAAAGGTCGACAAGAAATACGTCGCCCAGTTCGCCAGAGCAATCCACCGTCAATATCCAGGCTGTCCCGAGGAAGACGGCACCGAGATTGCCGTTCACGCCTGCAAAAAACACTCCGGCCGGGTTGGCCGATCCGCCGCTGCCAAGGAGTTCGATTCGACCGCAATTCGTCTGGCCGTTATTGCACACATCCGCCACAAACACACCAAGTACGACCGGCTTCTGGAGCGGTACGGCAACAAGCAACTTGCCCGGCGCGAGGTGCGGGATCAGATTGATGCGATGCTCGATGAGTGGGAACAGCCAGTACAATCTATGGAAAGGATGTCCGGCAGGAATGGGTAAAAAAAGAGTAAAGAAGAAGAAAGGGCTGCCTAAGAGAGCCCTGGACGATCTGATCGACATGGCCGACACAGTGGTCCTGGCACAACTCATCAAGCGAATCTCCGCGACCCGACCCGATGTTCGCCGCGAATGTGTCGAGTTTCTCAAGAAGAAAGTAACGCTTTCTTCGAAGGACAAAGCCAGTGCCGATAGCGAAATTGTCTTTGCGATTTGGGCCGAGTTGGAGTTCGACCTTTCCGAACTGGGCGAGTACGGTGGCGGGCCTCGCGATGTAGAATACAATGTTGCCGATCTGCTTTACGATCTTGAGGAAAAGCTGAGCAAGTCCAAGATTCCCCGCGACGACCGTCGTGCGTTGCTTGACGAGGTTATGCCGTATATCAAAAGCTGCAACTCCGGCATGGATGACAACCTTTACGGTGTCGCGTACGCCGCATGCCAGGACGACGAGGATCTGCGAGATTTTGCCCAGCGACTGGAAACTCTGGGGCAAGACTGCACGCTCAATAACGCGCGGCGAATCTACCGCCGAATCGGCGACGGGGAAAAGTACTTGGCCCTGAGGTTACGCCGGATGGAGTATGGTGCCGACTACCATGACCTGGCGACCTTCTACTGGGAACAGGGCGACAAGGATGAGGCGTTGGCGATCGCTCGCAAAGGCATGCAGAAAGGCAAGGGGCGAATGGACGAACTCCGTGGCTTTCTGGCGGAGCGAGCCAAGGAGTCGGGCGACCGAAAGAGTTACCTCGAAATACAGTTTGACCAAGCGACCAACCGTTTGACGCTGGAAAGCTACAAGGTGTTTCGTAAACGCTGCAAGGCGAATGAATGGAAGTCTTACGAACCCAAGATAGTCGCCGCGTTGAAAGACACGTGGGATGACGATCAGTTGCGAATCCATATGCACCGTAAGGAATTCGATCAGGCCGTGGAAATCCTCTCCGCCATGCGCAATCCAGATATGCGGTTCATCGGGAAAGATGTTCTGAAGATCGCCACCCGACTGGAGAAGGAGTATCCCGAGAAGATTTTGGCGTTCCACCGCTCCAGGTTGGGTAAAATCAATCAGAATGCCACTCGGAAGGACTACGCCCAAAAGGCACAGATCGTCGAGAAACTCCGTCACATCTGGCTCGACGTCATGAAGAACCCGAAGAAATGGCAAGAGTTTGCCCGGGAAGTCAAACAAGCAAACCTTCGGCGTCCGGCCTTCCAGGAAGAGTTCGCCAAGGCAATACCCGACTGGAAGGAACTGTAAATGGCGGTCGGGTTGAATCGGCTCGGACGCGGCCCTTGTCAATGTTTGACTGAGCAATCATTATGCAACGCGAGAGGAGACAAATAGACTCAAGCGACCAGGACATTTATACTCAACACGATTACGAAACAGGCTCGGAAAATACATATGGCAAAACGTAAGAAGAAAAGGAAATCTCCCGCGCCGTCGCGTTTTGCGGTAGGGGACCGCATCCGGGTGAAGCAGGGCGTCCAGGACATTGACTACCCGGACATGCCACTGGGCGGTTGGGCCGGGACGATCTGTGAGGTCCAAGGCACCGACACCTTTACCATCCGTTGGAGCCGAGAGACGCTAGACGCCATTCATCCGGTTTTCAAGAAACGTTGCGAGATAGACGGCCTTGATCCGGAGGAATACGTATTGGCAGGGGACGATCTGGAGCCTGATACGGGCGGACCGTTGACTATCGAACATCCGAAGAAGATCGAAACTAAACCGCTGTCGCCCAAAGACCAAGATGACCGGGTCCGAATGGCCTTCGCCCTGACGAGCAACGATCCGTTGCCCGATGTCGATAGGGAAATGCTCCTGAAATACCACGCTTACCTGTCAAAGAACCTGTCCTTCCCGTTCCAAGCTGAACACGGGGCTGAGTACGGTCACCCGGCACGCGTCAAGGTCGTCGGCCTGGGCGATCCCGGCGACGAACCGATGATCGACGATAAGTACGGCATCCTTTGCGATGTCCGACTGGAAGGAACAATCGTCACTGTACCCTTGGGTGAAATCGAAGATGCCAAAGGCAAGCCGAATCGTCAGTTGGTCTCGGACTATTCCTATTGGTTCTGGAATTGGCGGTAGGAAGAAACCACGAAAGGTACCAATTCGTTGCCTACGAGTAGCCACAGGCTATTGAGAGTTGGTAGGACGGCTTCACTGGACGGCTTGCCTGCTCGGAGGCAGTATCGTCCCTTGACTTCGAAAGAGCTATTCCCGTTAAAGCCAATCCAATCCGCAGCAGATGTAGCAGATTGACTTTGCGGGGT
>JAFGTN010000565.1 GCA_016934075.1 Pirellulales bacterium | reverse complement strand
CGGGCGATTACCGCATCGAAATGTGGCCCAAGCTTGGTGGCAAGCTCTGGAAGGAAGGCCCGTCGATCGTTTACCACCGCCGTAAAAAGGATTTTTCCGAACTGCTCATCTCGCCATACGCACCCTGGCGGTTGCAACGAGACTCCAGCCGCCCTGAGTTGCGTCTTGGTAGCGAGACTCCACAGCCGGGCATTGTGCAACCTGAGTTGGAAGGCATGTATGCCGTGTTTGCTCGCCCGCAGAAGAATTGCTTTGTGCGCGTCGGCAGCAAGGGGCTGGTTCGCCTTGTACAGATGCCGCAGGCGCCCGGCAGTGAATATACCTTCATTGCGGCGCGTGATCTCAGCGGAGAAGGGGTAGAGATATTTGAAGAGAAGAATTCTCCCAGCCGCCTGGAATCGCTGCTGTTTGTGCCGGTGACCAAGGAGTCGGTGGAGCAGTTCTACACGGAAGCAGGCTCTCCACCGACGCCGCTAAACGGCGTGAACGACTGGTGCTGCTATTTTTTCGGCCCCGTTCGCTATAACGCGGATCAGTTCGAGACACTGCTGGGTGGGCAAGCGGAGTTGGGACTGCGGACGATTGACTGGTCGATTGGCCGCTCCTGGATCGAATACCACACGGATCTGAAAAACACCACGCGATTTCCATGTGTGCCCCTCGAAGACGCCGTGAAAAAATACCCGAA
The DNA here is from genome assembly GCA_016934075.1 of Pirellulales bacterium. Lineage (GTDB taxonomy): Bacteria > Planctomycetota > Planctomycetia > Pirellulales > Thermoguttaceae > JAFGTN01. The sequence goes on along the minus strand of JAFGTN010000565.1, from coordinate 7,226 downwards.
AGCGGCCATAATGTATGAGGGCCGTATTAGGATGATCAACGAGTTCCGTCCCCTGGAGAGTGTTTTTGCGGCGCGGGAAAAATTCGACGTGAAGATCTGGCCGTGGTTATCCATGCAGAGATTTTACGGAACCTGGGCCTACGGCGGCCTGTTTGCTTCGAATTTCTATCGCGCGAATCTCGATAAGTGCCGTTGTCCGAAGAATACCGATAAACCCAGACAGGGAGAAATGTCTTATTGGTTCGAGGAAGTGCGGCAAGAGCGAGTGGCTATCCTCCTGGACGTTGCCGAAAAGGGCGCCGACGGTCTGCTGGTGGGCTGCTGCCGGCAGGTGCCCATGTTGCTTTATCATCCGAAAATGGTGGCTGCCTACCAGGCCGAGACGGGCATCGATCCCAGAAAAATAGATGCCTCTTCGCCCGAAGAATATCGCCGCTGGATAACCTGGCGGGCCGATTTTTTCACCCGGGTGTTGCGCGATTTGAAAAAAGGGCTGGCCAAAATCGAAAAAGAGCAAAACCGCAAAATCCCCGTGGCGGTTCGCATTCCCTCGGCCGGCTTGTACTTCAATCTGGCGCAAGGATTGGACGTGGAAAAGTGGTGTAAAGAAGGACTCATCGACTCGCTGCAAGTCGAGCCGCTCGACGTCCGCATATACCCCGAAGGCAGCCACGACATTAGACCCTACCTGGAACTGCGGCAACGCTACGGTATTCGTGTACTCGGCGGCATCGGCGCAACCTGGGACTTCGATCCCGAGGGGATTGTTCCCGCATTAAAACGTGCCCGCGGGCTGATCGAGGCCAAGGTCGACGGCATCGAAATATACGAAACCGAATGGCAGGCCCGTTCCAAGCAGACCCGCTGGATCGTACCTTTGATGGGCAACCTGCATCGAATCGACGCCCTGCTGAACGAAAGTAACCTCGAAGCCTGCTATCCCATCCATTCCACCAACGCCACCTATGGACACGACAACCATTCGTTCGGCAACGGCGGTTGGAGCACTTACGGCTCGGGCATGATGTCGCTTTGACGTGCTCATCGATTCGCTCAAGTAGAGTGGATTCAATATCAACCCGAAGCGCAAGCGAAGGGAGAACTACGTGTATCGTATCTATCTCCCCTCACTTGCGATTCTCGCTTACTATGGTTAAGGATTAATCCTGGCGATCTCGGATGCCTTCGTTCGCGTTTCTTGAATTGAGCCGATCCACCAAAAATGCCTTGGCCTGCATCATCAGGCTGAAGAGCGTGGGCACCATGACCAGCGTGAAGACGGTCGAGACCAGCAGTCCGCCAAGCACGACGGCGCCCAGTCCGCGGTAGAGTTCGCTTCCGGCCCCAGGGAAGAATACCAGTGGAGCCAGGCCCAGGACCGTCGTTGAGGTGGTCATGAAGATCGGCCGGATTCTGGTTCGCACGCTGGCCAGGATGGCTTCGTTGGGCGTCATGCCTTCTTCGCGAATATGATTGAGCGATTGGTGGACGATGAGGATCGGATTGTTGACCACGGTTCCGATCAGGATCACAAACCCCAGCATCGTAAGCACGTCCAACGTCTGGGGAGTTGTGTTTGGCAAGAAGGCCAGGTATTGGTTCAGCATGGCGAGTCCGATCAGCCCGCCAACCGCGCCCAACGGCACGCTCAAAATGATTACAAACGGATAAAGCCACGACTCGAATAATGCCGCCATCAACAGGTAGGTAACCAGCAGAGCCAGGACAAAGTTCCACCTCAGCGCTTGCCAGGTGGCCAGCAGTTTGTCGGCCGTGCCCGCCAGAGTGATCTGGTATTCGTCTCCCAGCTCGCCGGCTTCCAGCCGTGGCTGCACGATTTTTTCCTGAATTTCATTGATCGCTTGTTCCAGGGGCATTTCCGGAGGAGGTGCCACTGAAATGGTGATCGCCCGTTGCCGTTCGCGACGGTTGATCTGCTCGGGGCCTCCCGCATAAACCACATCGGCCAAGGCATTCAATTGCACCAGATTGCCGGATGGCGTGGCCATGGATAGCTGCGGCAGATCCTGTGTGCGATTGGCGAATTTCTCGCTACCGACAATCGATAAATCGATCTTGTTGTTGTCCATGTAGTAATCGGTGGCGTAGGCTCCGTCGATAAGCGCATCGACCGTGTAGCCCAACTCGTCGGTGGTAATGCCCATGTCGGTGGCCTGTTCCGTCTTACGGAGCACCCGCAGTTCGGGGCTGTTGAGGTCGAGGCTGGGGATGGGGAAGGCCCGGTTGCCTGGTACAATCTGCTCATCGTCCGCCTGGCCGTTGCCGCTTTTGGGTAGCAATTCGAAGAAGATTTTCCGGCCGATATCCACGAGTTTCGCCAGCTCCGGACCGGTGATTTCGATGTCCACGGTTCGCCCCGTGGCTATCTCTCGCGAAAACAAGCTGCGCTGAGTTGCCCGAGTGATCGTGCCCGGAATTTCGGCCGTGAGAGCATACACCAGGTCCACCAGTCTACCCGTCTTATTTGGATCCATGGAACGCAAACCCATGAATACCTGCTGTCCCCGGGCTACGAAGAAATAGTCGGCGATCTGTGGGAAATCGAGTTTCTCAGCTCTCCCTTTTCCGTCATTATCGGTTTCGTCCACGTCCCAATAGGGTCGTGTGGCCTCCTCCAATTGAGTTCCGATTTCCAATGCCCGATCGATGTTGTAACCGGGCGGCGGCAATAGGATTGCGATGACCAGGTTGCGGTTGCCGGCCGGCAGGTATTCGACTTGCGGTATCATCCACCAACTCAGTCCCATCGCCAGCAGTACCAGCACCAGCACGGTTGCCAGCTTCAACAAAACGCTCCGTTGCAGGAAGCGGTTGATGCCCACCACGCAGTCGACAAACAACCGTCCCAAGGCATCGAGCCAGGCGAATGGGCCGCGGCGTGCCTTGGCGGGCTTGCCGGACCGCTCGCTGTCTGCCTCTTGCGAGGTTTGTTTGTTCTGCCTAAGCAGTCGTGCGGCCGCCGTGGGAATAACGGTGATCGACACGATCAATGAGAGCCCCACCGCGGAGCTGATGGCCAGGGCGATGTCGCGGAACAATTGTCCCGCCTCTTCCTCGACAAACAAAACGGGCAGAAAAACCGCCAGGGTGGTCAGGGTCGATGCCACCACGGCCCCCCACACCTCCTTGGCGCCGCGAACCGCGGCCTGGAATGGGTCGTCTCCCATCTGAGAATGCCGATAACAATTCTCCAGCACCACCACCGCGTTGTCGACCAACATCCCCACGGCAAACGCCAGCCCGGCCAGACTGATTACGTTGAGCGAACGGCCCATCAGGTTGAGCATCAGGAATGTGCCGATCAAGCTGGTGGGAATGGCCAGGGCGATTACGATTGTGGATCGGCCGCTCCGCAGGAACAACAGCAACACCGCGATTGTCAGGGCACCACCCACGAGGATGTTCTGATTGACCAATCCTATGGCCGAGTAGATGTAGTCGGTCTCATCGTAAACCTGGATCAGTTCCAGGCCTTCGCGCCGGAGCAGGTCCTTATTCAAATCGTCATTCACCTGGCGCAGCCCATTCATGACGTCCAGCACGTTGGCTCCCGTCTCTCGAACGCAGTTGATCGCCAGACATGCGGTGCCGAAGTTCTTTACCACCGCGTCCGGTTTCTTGAATCCCATCCGCACTTCGGCCACGTCGCGAATATAAACGGGAGCACCGTCGGGGCTTTGGGCCAGGATCACGCCGGCCACTTGCTCTATATTGCGAAAGCGGCCCAGTGTGCGGATTATGTACAGGCGTTTACCCTCCCAGATATCACCCGCCGAGATGTCTCGGTTTTCGCCTCTCAAAGCGTTGCGAACGTCCAGGATGGTGACGCCCCGGGCGGCCAGCTTAATGGGATCGACCACCACCTGCAGCTCTTCTTCTCGCCCGCCGAAAACATTGGCGTTGGATACGCCGGGCACACGTTCGAAGCGGGCTTCGATGAAGTCTTCGGCCCAGAGGCGGAGTTTCGGTACTTCGATATCGGGAGGCAGCAAACTCTTCACCCGCTCCGCCAGTTCCGGATGCTCTTCGACCAGTTTCAGAATCCGCCGCGTTCTCAGTCCGGAGTTGTGCGCCGCCAACACGGGTTGTAGCGTTTCGCGTAGATCGGGATTATCGACCAGAAAGGCCTCGATTTCCTCCGGCGTTGCCACCCGCGGCCGGAGAATGAACCAGGCTATAGCGTTCGCCCTGGGATCCGATGTGCTGATGATCGGTTCATCGGCATCTTCGGGATACTCCGGCACCTGCTGCAGGCGGGAGTTGACCTTTAGCAACGCCTCGTTCAGATCGGCGCCCACCTTGAACTCGAGAGTGATCGTGCCCACCGAGTTGGCACACTGGCTCGACATCTTGGTGACGCCTTCAACGCTCTGGAGCTGCTCTTCCTGCTCCTGTACGATCTCGCGTTCGATCTCATGCGGACTGGCGCCGGGCCAGCGAGTTTCGATTGAAATCTTGGGGATCTCCACCTCCGGCGTAAGCTGCATCGGCATCCGAAACATGGCGATGCAGCCGAATAGCGCGACAAGCAACACGCCAACGGAGACCTTCACCGGGTTTCGAACGAATGCATTGATCAGTTGCATAAAGAAGTCGTATCAGGAGGTGCAATTCTTGTTTTATATGAATGGCCGCGGCGTTTTTCCCGGCCGGCACGCCGGACATACGTGGCGAACTAGTGGATCACCACGCTCTACGGCTTACCATGTTTTACTGTCTCGATAACTCTTGCCGGCAGTGTCGGGTTGATTCTTTCGTTGCCCTCGGTGACCACCATCCCTCCTGGCTGGAGCAGTTCTCGCATGTTTTCTTTCAGTGGGCTAACTTGAATCCAATCGCCTTCCGCTTCGCCAAGCGAAACAGCAACCGGTACGGCCTGGCCTACATGCGTTTTGTCGAAATCCCGGCCCTTGCGGATCACCCAAACACTGGTGTCCTTGCCTTCCTCCAAGATCAATGCATCCTTCGGAACCAGCACGGCATCTAGCACTTCCGTTACGGGTAGCGTTACGCTTGCCAGCATGCCCGGCTTCAACAATATCCCATTAGGTCCCTGGCGGTTCGTCAAACGCACTTTCACCGGGAAAGTGCGGGCGTTGATATCGGCCATGGGCACGATCGCCGCCACTTCGCCTTCAAACTTCTCGCCCGGCAGGGCTTCAATCACCACGCGTGTTGTCTTTGTGCCCGGTTTGTCTTTCGAACTTCTGACTTTCAAGTGAGAAATGTATGATTCCAAAACGGGAATCTGAATCTCGATTTCGTTGTCCTTGTTTATTTCAATCACTTCCACAAGCGGGGCGCCTTTGGCAAGCCACTGGCCGACTTCGCTGTACTCCCGAGTCACATAACCGTCGAAGGGTGCCAGGATAGTATGTTCGGAGAGGTCGTCTTCGAGTCGGGCAATCTTCTCTTGCTGCACCTTCAGCTTGGCTTCCGCCTCTTTGATGTTGATCGGATTGGTCGCGGCGGCCAATTCCCAACCGATGGTTCTTTCTTCGAAAACTTTCAAGGCGCCCGTGGCCGCGGAGAGGATCTCGTCCTTTTCGTCTTTGCTGATCACCTTATCGGTCGAGAGGGATTCATTGCGTTCGAGCCGGGCCTTGGTGTAATTCTTCAGCGCCTCGGCCGCCTTCATTCGGGCCTTGGCCTGCTCGAGTTCCTTGGGCAGGGCCACTTTCAACCGCTCTAGCTCATACTTTAGCAGTGCCAGTTCGGCATTGGCCATCTGCAAGTCGAGCTGGACCGTCTCCGTGCGCAACTGGGCCAGCTTATCGTCCTTTTTCACACGATCGCCCGCTTCGACGAACATCGTGACCACCCGGCTCTCGACCGTGCTGCTCACCTGGCTCACGCGCGTCGGAATCACCGTTCCCACAAACGCCCGCTCCATCTCGATCCGCGCCTGAATAATCTCAGCCGCTTTAACCGGCTGTGGGCGAGGTTCCGAAGCAGCCTCTTGCGCCTCGCTCGGACCGACTGCCAAAATGCATACCCACAACGCCGCCAACCAGCCGATCGCAAAGAATCGCCCCATAAGGCCATTGCGGCGCACAGCCAGAAACCCCGTCGAAGTTTTGTGTTTAGATCTCATCCGAAAAATGGGATATCACCATGAAAAAATAATAAAATAAGCACCCCCACCATCGGTGGGGTCAACAGCGCATACCGGGCCGAATCACAACTTCTACAATAACCTCGCTAGACCGCCCAAGTCAATCAGCGACTACCTCCGAAAAGCCCGTTGAAAAAGTCGGTTTCGCAAGTTTTTTGGGCGCCACTTCCCTGAAAGAGCTTCAGATTGACGCTCGACTACCAAGGTCGCTACAAGTTGTTTCCGATCGAAACCGACGAATACTTTTATCAAGTCGCACGGTATGTAGAGTGTAACGCACAGCGGGCAAACCTTGTCGAGTCGGCCGACCAATGGCGCTGGTCGAGCCTCTGGCGTCGCAAACAACACCCGCCCAAGACGCATCAGAACGAGTTATGTCGTCTTTTGTCAGGATATGGTGACGGATGATACAAGTACGCCCGGGAGGATTCGAACCTCCAACCGACGGATTATGAGTCCGGCGCTCTAACCGTTGAGCTACGGGCGCAAAGTGCTAATTGGCAAGCACTTGTGCCGTTTTTCGGAAGCCAATGCTTCCTCGACTGTACCTTTATACCACCGCGGCCACACCACCCTTTAGTGGGTATGCCGCAATGAACGTTGCATGGTTATATCAAACCAGCGGTTCCGCCAGATGAATAATCATACCCAAAATCCTCTGTGGGCGTCAACTCACCTGCCTTGTGTTCCTTTTGCAGGCAGGATGCCTGCACCACGAATCGTAGTAATTTTCCAACAGGCAACTAAAAACTGATGCAAATCGGCGTTGGACAATTCACGGTTTGCCCCGTGAAGATCAGGCCGCCCGTTTCCGGGTCGATGCGGAACACTGAAATCGTGTTGGAATTTCGGCCGGCCGCCAGCAACCACTTGCCGCTGGGATCGAGATTGAAGTTCCGCGGCCAGCTACCGCGTATCGGCTCGCGTTCGACGAAGGTTAGTTTTCCTGTGTCCGGATCGATGCTGAACACGGCGATCGTGTCGTGGCCGCGAATGGCGGCGTAAACGAATCGACCATTGGGATGCACGCGGAGTTCCGAGCCGCTGCTGGGAACCTCGCGGAGTTGCTCGGGCAAGGCCGTAATTGTTT